>RFLL01000379.1 GCA_003693905.1 Alphaproteobacteria bacterium | reverse complement strand
GTTCCTTGGCGGTCTCGACCGCGACGGCCGCATCGCGGCAGTAGGCATCGGCACCGATGGCCTCGGCGAACGCTTCGTTGAGCGGAGCCCCGCCGACGAGAACGATGTAGTCGTCGCGGATGCCTTTTTCCTTCATCGTGTCGATGACCACCTTCATGTACGGCATGGTGGTGGTGAGCAGGGCCGACATGCCGAGGATGTCGGGTTTGTGTTCTTCCAGGGCTTCGAGATAGTTCTCGACCGGGTTGTTGATACCGATGTTGATGACTTCGAAACCGGCTCCTTCCATCATCATCGCAACCAGGTTCTTGCCGATGTCGTGGATGTCGCCCTTGACCGTTCCGATGACCATCTTGCCGACGGTCGGTGCCCCGGTTTCGGCCAGCAGCGGACGCAGAATGGCCATGCCTGCCTTCATCGCATTGGCGGCCAGCAGCACCTCGGGCACGAACAGGATGCCGTCGCGGAAGTCGATCCCGACGATGCGCATGCCTTCGACCAGAGCTTCGGTCAGGATCTTGTAAGGCGTCCAGCCCCGTTCGAGGAGAATGTGGACGCCTTCCTCGACCTCCTCCTTGAGGCCGTCGTAGAGGTCGTCGTGCATCTGCTGAACCAGCTCTTCATCGTTCAGCGATCGCAGATCGAGGTCGTCGGAATCCGCCATCCTCAGGGTCTCCCGATACAAAAAACCGAGTCCGACCAAGCCGAACCCGCGCTTGCAATATTCTGCTACTATCCAAGCCTCCACCGGCTTCATCGGGCGCGACAAATCCTGTCTGAAACGCGACAATGACGGGTCTGGAGGCGGGGTGTGGAAGCCTTGGAAATACCGGGGCTTCGGGGGCTGCCGGGGCGTGCTTCCTATACCGCCAGGCAGGCGTGACGGATGGCCGCATCGGCCATCAGCTCGGCCATGGTCCCGGCATAGCGCAGACGGCCGTGTTCGATCACCGCCGCGCGCTCGGCGATGGCCCGGGCGAAGGCGAGGTTCTGTTCCGACAGCAGGATCGAAACCCCGCCGGCCTTGATCTCGGCGACGGCCCGGGCCATGCCTTCGACGATCACCGGTGCCAGACCTTCCGACGGCTCGTCGAGCAGCAGCAGACGCGGGTTGCCCATCAGGGTGCGGGCCAGGGCCAGCATCTGCTGCTCGCCGCCGCTGATCTCGTCGCCGCGCCGGTTGCGCAGCGTGGCCAGGTTGGGAAACAGATCGAACAGGCGCTGCGGCGTCCATGGCGGCCCGCTCGCATCGTCCGGCGGCGACCGGCGACCGACCTCCAGGTTCTCGATCACCGTGAGATCGCGGAAGATGCGCCGATCCTCGGGTACGTAGCCGATGCCCAGACGGGCGATTTCATCGCTCGGCAGGCCGACGATGTCGCGACCGCGAAACGTGATGGCGCCGCGCACCTGCGGTCCCAGGCCCATGATCGACTTGAGCGTGGTCGA
This sequence comes from Alphaproteobacteria bacterium, assembly GCA_003693905.1. Taxonomy (GTDB): domain Bacteria; phylum Pseudomonadota; class Alphaproteobacteria; order Kiloniellales; family J153; genus J153. The sequence goes on along the minus strand of RFLL01000379.1, from coordinate 1,073 downwards.
TTTGCCGGCGCCGTTGCGCCCGAGCAGGGCGAGCGCTTCGCCGGTACCGACGTCGAGCGTCAACCCGAACAGAACCTGGGCCCGACCGTAGAAAGCATCGACATCGCGCAGGCACAGCATCGGCGTTTGCGTCTCGGGGCGTGGACCGGGGCTCATTCGGCGACCTCCGCCAGCGCGCCGAGATAGATCGCGCGCACCTGCGGGTCGGTGCGCACCGCATCGGGTGGCCCCGCAGCGATGATCGTGCCCTGGTGCAGAACCAGAACCCGGTCGGCATGCGCGAACACCACGTCCATGTCGTGCTCGGTGAACAGCACGGCCACATCATCGCGCCTGGCGACGGCGGCAACCAGATTCATCAATGCGGCGCGTTCGGCCGGAGCCATGCCCGCGGTCGGCTCATCCATCAGCAGCAGGCGCGGGCCGTGGGCGAGCGCCATTGCCAGCTCGACCCGCTTGACGTCGCCATAGGCCAGAGTATCGCACGGCCGGTCGGCCAGGGCGTCGATGCCGATGCGCTCCAGAAGCGCCAGCGCTTCGTTGCGGTAGAGCGATGCCGCACGCGGCCACAGCGCCCCCAGCCGCCGCCGGTGCGAGGCAAGCACCATCTGGATATTCTCCGCCACCGTCATCGAGCCGAAGGTGGCAGCGACCTGAAAGGTACGCCCGACGCCGCGGCGCCAGATGGCGCGCGGCGGCAGGGCGGTAATCTCCGCTCCGTTCAGCCACACGCGTCCCGCATCGGGGCGAAGCTGTCCGTTGATGACGTTGAAGCAGGTGCTTTTTCCGGCCCCGTTGGGGCCGATCAGGGCCACCAGTTGGCCGCCGCGGACCGAAAGATCGATCCCGTCGAGGGCGCGCACGGCACCGAAGGTCTTGACCACTCCGGCCACGCGCAGGACCTCGACTTCGGCAGCGGCCGCATTCATGGCTGCGCCGTCGCCGATGCGTTCCGGCGCACGGCCTGCAAGGTGCCGACGATGCCACGCGGAAAGGCCAGCACCGCAACGACGATGAGAGCGCCGATCGCGGCGCGCCACAATTCGGTCAGGCCGATCAGCTCGGCCTTGAGG
>RFLL01000378.1 GCA_003693905.1 Alphaproteobacteria bacterium | reverse complement strand
GGGCGATGGTCTGGAAATGCTGCCGGGCCAGAATCTCCGTCGGTGCCATCAGCGCCGCCTGAGCTCCGGCCTCGACCGCGTTCAGCATCGCCAGCAAGGCGACGACGGTCTTGCCACTGCCGACGTCGCCCTGAAGCAGGCGCAACATGCGGGTTTCGTGGGCCATGTCGCCGAGTATTTCGCTCACCGCCTGCTCCTGCGAGCGGGTCAGACGAAACGGCAGGGTGGCCAGAGCCTTGGCCCGCAAGCGCCCGTCGCTGCGCAAGGCTCGGCCGCGCTGCGCCCGCTGCTGACGGCGCACCAGGGCAAGCGCCAGTTGATTGGCCAGCAGCTCGTCATAGGCCAGACGTGCCCGCGCCGGCGCGCTCGGCGACAGATCCTCCATGCGCGTCGGAGCATGGGCGGCCATGAGCGCCGCCCGCCAGCCGAGCCAGCCGTGGCGTTCGCGCAAGGCCGGGTCCAGCCATTCGGGCAGTTCGGGTGCGCGCGCCAGGGCCCCACGCACGGCCTTGACCAAGGGCTTCAGGGTCAACCCCGCGGTCAGGGGATAGACCGGCTCCACCGTCGTCAGTCTGGCCAGATCCTCGGCCGGGGCGATGTGATCCGGATGGGTCATCTGCAGATGACCGCCGAACGATTCCACCTTGCCGCTGACCGCGCGCCGGCTTCCTTCGGGCAGTACCTTGGCCAGGTAGTCCGGCTTGGCGTGGAAGAAGACCAGTTCGATTTCGCCGGTCTCGTCGCGGCACAGGATGCGGTAGGGGCGCCGCGGGCCGGGCGACGGGCGATGCGCCACGACCGTCACCGTCAGCGTCGCGATGCGGCCGATCTCGGCCTGTGCGATCTTCGGGGTGTAGCGCCGGTCGATCAGGCCGCTCGGCAGATGCCAGCACAGGTCGACCACGCGCGGGCCGGCGAGGCGCTCGATCAGCTTGGCGATACGCGTTCCGACACCGGGCAGAACCGTCACCGGTGCGAACAGCGGGAACAGAATTTGCGGGCGCAACGGGCCTCTCCGCCGCTCCGGGCGTTCAACGGGACAACGTTCGGGCGCTTCGGTTATAGCGTGCCCGGGTGATGCTGTCGCGGGTACCAGGAGCCGGGATCAGGTGCCGAAGACGCGGCGCAGCAGCGCGCTGGTGCGCCGTGCCGGATCGTTGCGGATCGCCGCCTCTTCGCGGGCGATGTAGAAGAAGATGCCGTCCAGCGCCTTCTCCACGACGTAGGACGTCAGGTCCGCCTTGACGTCGGGGACGAAGGGAACGGCCCGATAGCGGCCCATCATCGCGTCATAGGACCTGATCGCGCCGACGTCCGCCAGGCTGTCGTCGACGATCGGCGTCATCCGCTCGGCCAGCGGTGCCGACATCCGGCTCTTGAAGTACCGGGTCGCGGCGTCGTCGGGTCCGTCCAGAATCTTGCGCGCATCCTCCAGGGTCATGGTCCCGATAGCATCGAAGAACAGGGCCCTGGCCTGCGGAGCCGCAGCTTCGGCGGCGCGATTGAGACGCAACTCAAGATCGTCGGCCAGGCTGGCCATGCCGATCCGGCGCAGCACCGACTGCACGTCCTTCAGCGCCCCGGGCAGAGGGATGTGAATCTGCGGGTCGGCGTTGAAGCCGTCCAGCGTGCCCACCTGTGCGACCACCCGTTCGGCACCGATGCGCAGGGCTTCGCGCAGACCGGCGGCGATTTCCTCCACGTCCGGCGTGGCCGTGTCGGGACCGGGGGCGATCCTGCCGAGTCCGCCCAGTGCCTCGCGCGCCTTGTCCAGAAACCCGCCCTGCGCGACGGCGGCAGGAGACGATGCGGCGACCAGCAGGGCACAGGCACAGATCGCACGGATTGCAAGCCGGATGCGGTGACGGCGGGCGTAGGCGCAGGGCCGACCCCGTGGCAGGAAGGCGAGGAACATGCGAGCGTGACCTTTCATTCCAGTGCATTACAGCATGAGGAAGATTGTTTCTGCTCAAACGTGATGAAGAGTAAATCAGTCGGTGAAAAGGGGCCAGACTTGCATCGGGGCCGCGGGGAGGTTATCGCTCGCGGCGGCTGACAGATGGAGGACCAGACCCTATATCTCTGCCATCAGGACCAACCGCGCGACGAGCAAGACGACCGCCGCACCAGCACCGAACGTAAATCCCGTGAATGACGATCTCGACATCCGGCGCAAACGTCTGCGATACCGCTGCTGGCATCGCGGGACCAGAGAGCTCGACCTGCTGCTCGGTCGCTTTGTCGACGCGGCGCTGGCGACGATGGATGCCCGGGACCTGGACCGTCTGGAAGCCCTGATCGAGGTGCCCGAGCCGATCCTCTATTCCTGGGTGACCGGCCACGGCACGCCGCCACCGGCCTACGACCATGATCTGTTTCGGCGCCTGCGCGCCTTTCATCGGCCATCGGAACGTTTCTGACCGTGCTCCCCGTTGATCTGCCACCGGTCGGTCGCCGGTTGATCGCCAATGCGCCCGACGGTCATGATGCCCTGGTGCTCGCGGACATCGCCCGCGCCCGTGCGCCGGCCGCCGTGCTGCATGTCGCCCGTGACGAGAAACGCATGGCGCGCACTGCCGCTGCGCTCGGCTTCTTCGCGCCCGAGGTCGAGGTTCTAAGCCTGCCGGCGTGGGATTGCCTGCCGTATGACCGGGTCGGCCCGCACCGCGACGTCGTCGCCCGGCGCATCGACACCCTGACCCGGTTGATCGAGCCGTCGCCGGCGGCAGCAGGCCGCGTCATTGTGACCACGGTCAATGCTCTGTTGCAGCGCGTGCCGCCGCGCGCCGTCTTTGCCGCGCGCAGCCTCGCCGCCCGGGTCGGGGACGAGCTGGCCGTCGAACGCCTGAACGCCTATCTCGCCGACAACGGCTACATCCGGGTCGAGACGGTCAGTGAACCCGGCGAATACGCCCTGCGCGGCGGCATCGTCGATCTGTTTCCGCCCGGCGAGATGCAGCCTCTGCGTCTCGATTTCTTCGGCGACGAACTGGAGAGCGTGCGTCGTTTCGACCCGCTCAGCCAGCGTACGACCGGCCGCAGCGACGGATTCGTGCTCAAGCCGGTCAGCGAAATCATCCTCAGCGCAGAGACGATCGCGCGTTTTCGCGCCGGCTACGTGGCGGCGTTCGGCGCCGTCATCGGCGCCGATCCACTGTATGAGGCGATCAGCGCCGGGCGGATGCACCCCGGCATGGAGCACTGGCTGCCGCTGTTCTACGAGCGCCTGGAAACCATCCTCGATTATCTTCCCGAGGCCGCGCTCACCTTCGACCATCAGGCGCAAGAGGCGCGCGATGCCCGCCTGGAGACGATTCGGGATTATTACCAGGCCCGCAAATCGCTGGAACGCGCCGAGACCTTCGACGGCGCCGTTTACAAGCCGCTGGAGCCGACCCGGCTCTATCTCGATGCGCAGGATTGGGACACTGCCCTGAGCGAGCGGGCGGTCGGACAGTTTTCACCGTTCGCGGCCCCCGATCACGGAGTCGAGGTGATCGACGCCGGCGGCCACAGGGGGCGGGATTTCGCCGAGGCGCGGGCAACTCCCGGGGTCAACGTCTTCGACGTCGCCGCCGCCCATATCGCGGCCGAGCAGGGGGCCGGGCGCCGGGTCGTGGTGATCGGCACCGGCACCGGGGCCCGCGATCGCCTGGGCACGCTGCTCGGCGAGCACGGGGTGCGCGATCTGGTGCAGGTCGAAAGCTGGGCCGAAGTGACCGCGGCACCGCCGGGAGCGGTGGCGCTGGCTGCGCTCGATCTCGAATCCGGGTTCGTCACCGCGGATCTCTGCGTCCTTACCGAGCAGGACATTCTGGGCGAGCGCCTGGCCCGACCGGCGCGCCGCCGGCGCCGTTCCGAGCAGTTCCTGAGCGAAGTTTCGGCGCTTCAGGAAGGCGATCTCGTGGTTCATGTCGATCATGGGATCGGACGTTACGAGGGGCTGGTGACGCTCGAAGTCGCCGGCGCGCCGCACGATTGCCTCAAGGTCATCTATCACGGCGGCGATCGCCTGTTTGTGCCGGTCGAAAATATCGAAACTCTGTCGCGCTTCGGTTCGCAGGACGCCGGCGTCGAGCTCGATCGCCTCGGCGGGGCCAACTGGCAGGCCCGCAAGGCACGGGTCAAACGGCGCCTGAAGGATATCGCCGACCGCCTGATCCGGCTCGCCGCCGCGCGTGCCACGCACAGTGCCGATGTGCTGGAGCCGCCGGCTGGTCTCTACGGGGAGTTTGCCGCCCGCTTCCCTTACGCGGAAACCGAGGACCAGATTCGCGCCATCGAAGAGACGCTGGAGGATCTCGCTTCGGGGCGACCGATGGATCGGCTGATCTGCGGCGATGTCGGCTTCGGCAAAACCGAGGTGGCGCTGCGGGCCGCATTCGTGGCCGCCATGAACGGCAAGCAGGTGGCCGTGGTTGTTCCGACGACGCTGCTTGCACGCCAGCACATGCAGACCTTTCGCGACCGCTTCGCCGGGCTTCCGGTCCGTATCGCCCAGATGTCGCGCTTGATCAACAGCAAGGAAACGGCGGCGATCAAGGCCGGGCTGGCCGATGGCACGATTGACATCGTCATCGGTACTCATGCTCTGCTCGGCAAGAGCGTGCGGTTCCGGGATCTCGGTCTGCTGATCGTCGACGAGGAACAGCACTTCGGGGTCAAGCAGAAGGAACGCCTGAAGGAACTGCGCACCGCGGTGCACGTGCTCACGCTGACCGCGACGCCGATTCCGCGCACCCTGCAGCTCGCCATGTCGGGCGTAAAGGAGATGAGCCTGATCGCCACCCCACCGGTCGACCGGCTGGCCGTGCGTACGTTCGTTCTGCCCTACGATCCGGTGGTCGTGCGCGAAGCGATCCTGCGCGAACATTACCGCGGCGGTCAGACCTTCTACGTCTGTCCCCGCGTGGAGGATCTGAACGGCGTGGCCGAACGCCTGCGCGCGCTGGTGCCCGAGGTCAAGGTGGCGCTGGCCCACGGCCGCCTGGGGGCGGGTGAACTCGAAGAGGTGATGAGCGCCTTCTACGACCGCCGCTACGACGTGCTGCTGTCGACGCAGATTGTCGAATCGGGTCTCGACATTCCCACCGCCAATACCCTGATCGTGCACCGCGCCGACATGTTCGGTCTGGCCCAGCTTTACCAGCTTCGCGGCCGCATCGGCCGCTCGAAAGTGCGCGGCTATGCCTATCTGACTCTGCCGCCGGGGCGGCTGCTGACCAGGACGGCGGAACGACGGCTGGAGGTCATGCAGACCCTCGATACGCTGGGTGCCGGTTTCACCCTGGCCAGCCACGATCTGGATATTCGCGGTGCCGGCAATCTGCTGGGCGAGGAACAGTCGGGCCATATCCGCGAAGTCGGGATCGAGCTCTACCAGCACATGCTGGAAGAAGCCGTCGCCGCGGCGCGCGGCGGCGAGGTGGGAGAGGGCGAAGCCGCCGAATCGTTCACACCCCAGATCAACGTCGGTAGTCCGGTGCTGATCCCCGATACCTACGTCGCCGATCTCAACGTGCGTCTCGGTCTTTACCGGCGCCTGTCGGAGCTGGTCGACCGGAGCGAGATCGAAAGTTTCGCCGCCGAGCTGATCGACCGTTTCGGGCCGCTGCCCGAGGAGGTCGAAAACCTGCTTCAGATCGTCGCCATCAAACGGCTGTGCCGCGATGCCGGGGTGGAAAAGGTCGATGCCGGCCCGAAAGGAGCGGTGGTCACCTTCCACAAGGATAGCTTTGCCAGACCGGAAGCCCTGGTTGCCTTCATCCAGCGCCAGCCGGGCAAGGTCCAGCTTCGCCCCGATCACAAGCTCGTCTACCGTCGGCGCTGGGATGATGCCGCCGAACGGGTGCGCGGGGTGCGCCGCCTGATGGACGATCTGGCCAAGCTGGCCGCGTAGGCAAGGCGCCTACGAAGCAGCCTGGCCGGACGGCGGCGACACCGCTTCGGCGCTGTCGCCGCCCTGATGGGCGAGGTCGAACAGTTGAAACAGGACCTCCGGCGGGTGGGCACCGGCCAGCGCGTACGCGCCGTTGAAGACGAAGCAGGGCACGCCGTTGATTCCGGCCCGACGTGCCGTCGCATCCTCGGCGCGAACGCCTTCGACCTCGGCATCGCTGGCGAGAAAGGCGTGAACCTCGTCGGCGTTCAGCCCGGCCGATGCGGCGACGGTGGTCAGCACGTCGCGGTCGCCGATGTCCTTACCGTTCAGGAAATAGGCCGTGAACAGCGCCTCGACGACATCGTCCTGGCGGCCGAGGCGCTCGGCAAAGCGGATCAGGCGGTGGGAATCGACCGTGTTCGGTGTCCGCGCAATGCGCTCGAACGCGAACGGGATGCCTTCGCTTTCGCCGGCTGCGCGGACCTGGTCATAGACCGCCTTGGCGTTGGCCGCGCCCCCGAACTTGAGCTCCAGATAGCGCTGGCGATCCATGCCCTCGGGCGGCATGTCGGGGTTGAGCTGGAAGGCACGCCAACGGATGTGCAATCCCGGCTGAGGCCGTTCGCGCAGGGCCCGCTCCAGGCGCCGCTTGCCGATGAAACACCATGGGCAGATGGTGTCGGAGAAAATGTCGAGTATCATGGTCGTCCTTTCCGCCCACGCGCCCGTGATCGCGTGGGCCTGCGGTATCGCCGCAACGCGCAGTCCGGCCCGGCGGCATGCACGGGCGTGGGGGCTTGACCCCGTGCCGGCAGGGGCCCAACCATAGCGCATTCCAGGCGCCGCGGCGACCGCTCCCGCGCGGAGCGGTCGTGGTGTCGAGTTGAAATGCGAGACGGCGGACAAAGGAGGCGGGAGAGTGGAGCCGGCGAACCCCAATGCGATGTTCGAACGCGATCTTCAGCGCCGGGCTGCCAACAGCGCCCCCCTGACGCCGCTCAGCTTTCTGCGCCGCGCCGCCGTCGTCGTGCCCGACAAGACGGCGGTGATCCACGGCACGCAGCGGCTGTCGTACCGTGATCTCTATGCTCGCTCCCGCCGCCTCGCCAGTGCCCTGCGCCGGCGCGGGATCGGGCGCGGCGATACGGTGGCGGTGATGGCGCCCAACACGCCGGCGACGCTGGAAGCCCACTATGGCATCCCGATGGCCGGCGCGGTCCTGAATGCGCTCAACATCCGTCTCGACCCGGCGACCATCGCCTTCATTCTGGAGCACGGCGAAGCCAAGGCGCTGATCACCGACTGTGCCCTGGCGCCGACGATCAAGGCGGCGCTGGCGCGGCTCAAGACCCCGCCACTGGTGATCGACATCGATGATCCCATGGCCGGGCCCGAGGAAGCCGCCGCCGGCGAACGGTTGGGGGCGATCGAGTACGAGGACTTTCTGGCCGAAGGGACACCGGATACCGACAGCGGCGAGCCCGCCGACGAATGGCAGTCGATTTCGCTGCTGTATACGTCGGGAACGACCGGCAACCCGAAGGGCGTCGTCTACAGCCATCGCGGCGCTCATCTCAACGCCATGGGCAATCTCATCACCTTCGGCCTCGGCCGCGATTGCGTCTATCTGTGGACCCTGCCGATGTTCCACTGCAACGGCTGGACCTATACTTGGGCGGTGAGCGCGGCGTGCGGCACCCACGTATGCCTGCGCAAGGTCGAGCCGGCGGCGGTCTATCGGCTGATCGCCGCCCACGGCGTCACCCACATGTGCGGCGCGCCGATCGTGCTCAACATGCTGGCCCAGGCCCCGCAGAGCGCCAGGGTGCGCTTCGATCATACGGTCGAAATCGCCACCGGCGGCGCCGCACCGCCGAGCGCGGTCATCGAGGCGATGGAAGCGAACGGCTTCCGCGTCACCCACCTCTACGGTCTGACCGAAAGCTACGGCCCGGCCACCGTGTGCGCCTGGCAGCCGGCGTGGGACGGCCTCGACACCGGGGCGCGCGCGGCAAAGCTGGCACGCCAGGGCGTGCGCTACGTGACCTTGGAAGGCGCCACCGTCGCCGATCCCGCAACCCTGACCGAAGTGCCAGCGGACGGCGCGACGATGGGCGAGATCGTGCTGCGCGGCAACACCGTCATGAAAGGCTATCTCAAGAATCCGGCCGCTACGCAGGCCGCCCTTGCCGACGGCTGGTTCCGCACCGGTGATCTGGCGGTGCGCCACCCCGACGGCTACATCGAGGTCAAGGACCGCTCCAAGGACATCATCATCTCCGGCGGCGAGAACATCTCCAGCCTCGAGATCGAGGAGGTGCTGTACCGCCATCCGGCGGTGCTGGAAGCCGCCGTGGTCGCGCGCCCCGATGAACTCTGGGGTGAAAGCCCGTGCGCCTTCG
>RFLL01000034.1 GCA_003693905.1 Alphaproteobacteria bacterium | reverse complement strand
GCGCCGCGCCGGGCCGCGCTGCAATAGGGCGGGGGCAGGGCGTGCTGCCGCGGGAAAAAAGTGGGGGCCGTGACCGGAACGTGAAACCTGGAGGCCCGGATTAAAGAGCGATCATGCTGCGCTATATCGTCCACCGCCTGCTGGTCATGATCCCGACGCTGATTGCGATCAGCATCATCATCTTCGTGATCATTCAACTGCCGCCGGGCGATTATTTCGAAAGCTACATCGCCGAGCTGCAATCCCAGGGCGAATCCGTCGACATGGCGAAGATCGAGTTCCTGCGCCGTGAATACGGCTTTGATCGGCCGATCATGGAACAGTACATGGTGTGGGCGCTGGGCATGTTGCAGGGCGATTTCGGCTATTCGTTCGAATTCCGCCTGCCGGTATCGGAAGTGGTCGGCGACCGGCTGTATCTGACGGCACTGGTGTCGTTCGCGACGATTCTGTTCACCTGGATCGTGTCGTTTCCGATCGGCCTCTATTCGGCGGTGCGCCAGTACAGTTGGGGTGACTATACCCTGACCTTCCTCGGCTTCATCGGCCTTGCGACGCCCAATTTCCTGCTGGCGCTGGTTCTTCTCTATTTCGCCAATGTGGTGTTCGGAACCTCGCTTGGCGGTCTCATGGATCCGCAATACCTCGATCAGCCCTGGAGTTGGGGCAAATTCCTTTCGGTCCTCGAACATCTGTGGATCCCGGTCATCGTGATCGGCACCTCCGGCACCGCCGGAATGATCCGCCGGTTGCGGGCCAACCTGCTGGACGAACTGGAGAAGCAGTACGTCGTCACCGCCCGGGCCAAGGGGCTGTCGCCGTTGCGCCTGCTGCTGAAGTATCCGTTCCGTCTGTCGCTCAACTTCTTCATCGCCGATATCGGCAGCCTGCTGCCGAGCATCATATCCGGTGCGGCGGTGGTCGAAATCGTGCTGTCGCTGCCGACCACGGGGCCGATGCTGCTCGGGGCGCTGCGCAGTCAGGACATGTATCTGGCCGGGTCGTTTCTCATGTTTCTGGCCTTCCTGACCGTGGTCGGGGTGCTGGTCTCCGATCTGGCGTTGGCGATGCTCGATCCGCGCATCCGCCTGCACGGGGGGACAACGCGATGACCCCGCCCGGCGAGAGCACCTCCGATGCGCCGCGCCGCGACCGTCACTTCGTTTCCCGCGAGCCGTTCGATCCTTATTCCGTCGAGCGCCTGACACCGGCGCAGGAACGTTACTACATGGCCTCGCAATGGGCGCTGATGTGGTGGAAGCTGAAGCGTCATCGTCTGGCCGTGGCCAGCGGCATCGTACTGCTGATCATGTACGGGTCGATCCTGATCAGCGAGTTTCTTGCGCCCTACAATCTGCATACCCAGAACACGAACTTCATTTATGCTCCGCCGCAGTCGGTTCATCTGTTTCACGAGGGCGAATTCGTCGGGCCGTTCGTCTACGGCTGGAGCTTCCGCCTGAACATGGAGACTCTGAAGCGGGAATACAGCGAAGACACCACCAAGGTGCAGCGGATCCGTTTTTTCTGCCAGGGGGACCCGTACGAGTTCTGGGGTGTGGTTCCGATGCGGTTCCATCTGATCTGCCCACCGGAGGACGGAACGCTGTTTCTGCTCGGTACCGACCGGCTGGGACGCGACATGCTGTCCCGTATCATCTACGGCGCGCGTATCTCGCTCACCGTCGGGCTGATCGGCATCGTCATCAGCTTCGCCCTCGGCCTGGTCATCGGCGGCATCGCCGGCTATTACGGCGGTCTGGTCGACAACATCATCCAGCGGGTGATCGAGGTCGTCCGTTCCTTCCCCGAGATCCCCTTGTGGATGGCGCTGTCGGCGATTCTGCCGGTAACCTGGAGCCCGATCCTGATCTATTTCGGGATATCGGCGATTCTGGGATTGATCGACTGGACTGGTCTGGCCCGGGCGGTGCGCTCCAAGCTGCTGGCCCTGCGCGAGGAAGATTACTGCACCGCCGCCCTGCTGATGGGAGCATCGCCGACACGGATCATCTGGCGCCACCTCATGCCCGGTTTCATCAGCCACCTGATCGCTTCGGCGACGTTGACCATCCCCAGCATGATCCTGGGGGAGACGGCGCTCAGTTTTCTCGGTCTCGGCCTGCGCCCCCCGATCACGAGCTGGGGCGTTCTGCTCAACGAGGCCCAGAACATCAACGTCGTGGCGCTCTATCCTTGGCTCATGCTGCCGGTCGTTCCGGTGATCGTGCTGATTCTGGCCTTCAACTTCTTCGGCGACGGGGTGCGCGACGCCGCCGATCCGTACAAATAGGCCGGGTTGGCCCGGGGAGTGCCCTGCGTCAGCTCTCGGAGCCGGTGCGTGCGGGGCGGCGGAACACGCGCAACGAACGCACGGCGCGGTGATCGTCCTTCAGACAGTCGAGATCGCAGCCGGCAAGATACTCGTATCGCCCGGCGATCAGCGGCGACAGATTGTCCCAGTGCGGGGCCACCATCTCAAGGATGAGGACGGCATCGGGGGCGAGCCAGGGCTCGGCGCGATCCAGAATCTCCAGCCAGTCCGAGAAACGCCCCTTGCGTCCGTCGCGGGTCCAGGCGCGTCCGATGCCGGCCCACACCAGGGCGTCGAGACCGGTTTGCGGGCACGTCCAGTCGCGAAAGGCGCCGATATGGAACTGCGTCTGCGGCCGCTCGGCGTAGCGGGCCCGGGCGGTGGCAATGGCGCTGGGGGCAACATCGACGCCGATATAGGATACCTCCGGCGGCAGATAGCGCACGAGCTCGCCGGTGCCGCAGCCGATGTCGAGAACGCGGCGTCGGCCGAGATGCGTGATATAGCTGGCGATCGTCGCCATGCGCGGTGCCAGATCAAGCGATTCGGCGAACGCGTAGGCGCCGCTGCGATAGGCGAGATCCTGCGTCTCGACGCTGTAGCGCAGCGCCTGACCCGGGTCGATCATGTGTTCGGTGTTACGCGGTTTGCGCGGGCTTTTCATTTCTTTTCATTCCGGTGTGACCGTTGCCGGGCCGGCAGGC
>RFLL01000377.1 GCA_003693905.1 Alphaproteobacteria bacterium | reverse complement strand
CCTCAAGGCCTTCCTCGCGAAGCGTGAAGCGGACCGGATTCACACCGCCATCGAGGCCAACCAGCATGTCATCGACGTCCTGGCGCCGGGCGGCCTGCGTGCGCGGAAGCTGGCCGAGGCTGTGCGGCGGTTCAATGCCGAGGCGCTCGCGCCTCTCTGCGAGGCCGCGGGATGGCGCGCCGTCACGCTCGATAACGGCTTGGAGCCCACCTACGGTGGGCGGCCGTATGCCCTGCTCAGCGCATCGGAGCAGTACCGGGTTCGCGCCACTCTGCAGGTGGCCATGGCCCGTCTGGACGGCTCGGAAGCGGTGATTCTGGACGCGGCTGACATCCTCGACCGGCGGGGCCGCAACGGCCTTTTCAAGATGCTCATCGCTGCCGGGCTCCCGGCGCTCATCGGCATGACGATCACGGACCCGGAGAAAACGCCGCCGCCTGACCTCGCAGCGTCGGGACGCGGCATGACGTACTGGATCGAGAATGGTATCGCCGCGCCTCTGGGAAACGGCGCCCGGGCAGCCGCGTGAAGCAGAGAGGAACCATCATCATGTCCAACCCGTTCATCCCTTTGGCTGCCGCCCTGGCCGCCGTCGACCGCGCGGCCCGTGAGGAGGCCGGGACCTGTCCGACGGTGGGGATCGTGCCTGCCGGCATGATGACGAGATCCCGTTCTGAGCGGAGGGGCTGCGGACATGGCCTTGCCCTATGAGAACGCGCGCAGCGGCCTCAACGCTCGCCAGGAGATCATCCGCATCCTCCGCCGCTTCGGCTGCGAGAAGGTGGGCTTCATGGACGAGTTCGAGACCCGGTCGGTGATCCTCGCCTTCGTCTGGCGGGGACGGCACGTGCAGCTTCGGGCCAGCGCCCAGGGATGGGCCAATGCTTGGCTCGCCGAAAACCCGTGGACGCCCCGCCGCCGCTCCACCCGGAAGGAATGGGAGAGCGCCGCTCTGGAACAAGGCATGGTCGCCGTCAACTCGATCTTGCGCGACTGGGTGAAGGGGCAGGTCACGGCCATTGAGACCGGCATCCTGACCTTCGAGCACGTGTTCATGCCATTCATGGTCGCGGCGGATGGGAGGCCACTCGTTGAGCATGCCCGCAAGCTGCTGCCAGCGACGGACGGCGAGGCATCTGCGAACGCGTAACCATGGCGCGGCCCGAGGACATATCGATCATTCCCCGTGGTCTAAAGACGTGCGAGGTGGCAGCATACCTCGGGCTGTCCCAGGCAGATTTCTTCCGCAAGCGCGCGGCGATGGAGGCCGCAGGTTTTCCGCGCCCGGATCCTATCACGCGCCGCTATGACCGCCGCGCAATCGACGCATGGCTTGACCGCCGCTCCGGTCTCGATCCCTACTCTGCCGATGAAGAGGCATGGATGCGGAGGCTCGACGATGGTCGAAGCGCGGCTTAAGTGGGTCAAGAAGGTCCACAAGCAGGGCGGACGAAAGGGTGACCGGACGCTCTACTACTGGCGCCGGCCGGGATATCCGCTCCGACGGCTGCCGGACGACCCCAATGACCCTCTGTTCATCAAGCAGGTGATCGAATGGAATGCGGAAGCCGATGCGGCAGCGAAAGACACCGGCCCGGCCTATGGTTCTTTCTCCCACCTCGTCGATCTCTATAAGCGCAGTCCAGACTTCCAGAAGCTCGCGTTGAAGACGCGGCAAGGCTACGAATACTGGTTGGCGACGCTCGAGGCCCGCTACGGTGACCTGCCGGTACGAGGTATCACAAGGCAGGTGGTTTATCGACTGCGCGACAGCATGGCCGAGACGCCATATAAGGCGAATGCCGTGATCAGGGTGCTTCGTCTCCTGCTCAACTTCGCCGTCGACCGCGGGCTGATAAAGACCAACCCGGCGTCACGCCCGAAACAGCTTAAGGTCGCATCTCGCCAGCAGGTATGGTCTCTCGATGCAGAGAAGGCCTTCCTTGAGAAGGCCGACGAGACGATGAAACTCGCCTACATGCTGGCCGCCTACACCGCACAGCGACAGGCAGACATCCTGGCGATGACCTGGGCGCAGTATGACGGAGAGGTCATCCGACTGCGGCAGAGAAAGACAGGCGTTTTGGTCGAGGTCCCCTGCCATCTAGATCTCCGGGCCGCATTGGACAGCGCGACGCGACGCGGGACCGTAATCCTGACGACTCCGACTGGCCGCGCATGGAAAGCGACCAATTTCCGGCATGCGTGGAAGGATGCTGCAACGAAGGCGGGGATAGAGGAACTGCAGTTCCGCGATCTGAGGCGGACGGCAATGGTTCGCATGGCCGAAGCCGGCGCCACGGCCATCGAGATTGCGGCCGTCTCAGGACACACCATCGACCAGACGCAGCGCATCCTCGAGGCCTACATCCCACGCACGGCGGCGATGGGGCGAGCGGCGATCATCAAGCTGGAGGGAAAGAGGAATGGGAAGGGCAGGGGAGTGCATCGACCCTCTCGGTGATGGTGGAGTCACCGGATCAAGCGCATGGGAGTGGAAACGGTTTGTGGAAACGGTCCCGAATCGGACCTATTTTTGCCCCCTAACCCTTTGAAACAATTGGTGGGCGCACTAGGACTCGAACCTAGGACCCGCTGATTAAGAGTCAGCTGCTCTACCAACTGAGCTATGCGCCCGCACCGTTCGTGAAGCGGTAGATAGCAATTGCATCCGGCTTTGTCGAGGGGTCGGGCGGCGCAAAGGCGAGGTCCCGATCCGCCCCGGCCCTCTCGGCGCCCGGCCTTCTTGAATACCGTGTCCATGGCCCCCCGTGTCGCCGGGGCGGCCGCCCGGGCGGGCGGCACCGCGCGGCTACAGATCGTCGCCGAGGCCGCGGCGCGGGATGCGGATGTCGCGGTGAATATAGACCGACATGACCAGACCGAGCGCCCCCATCGTGGTCAGCATCGCCGTCCCGCCATAGGAAATGAGCGGCAGCGGCACCCCGACCACCGGGATCAGACCCATGACCATGGCGATGTTGATGAAGACGTAGACGAACAGATTGAAGCTCAGCCCGAGCGCCAGCAGACGGCCGAACTGATTGCGGGCGCGCATCGCGATGGCCACGCCGTAGGCGAGCAGCAGGCTGTAGACGATCAGCAGGGCGATGCCGCCAACCATGCCGAATTCCTCGGCCAGCATGGTGAAAATGAAGTCGGTCTGCTTCTCCGGCAGGAAATTGAGGTGGCTTTGCGTGCCTTGCAGGAAGCCCTTGCCGAAGACGCCGCCGGAGCCGAGCGCGATCTTCGACTGGAGGATGTGATAACCGGCGCCGAGCGGGTCCGATTCGGGGTTGAGGAAGGTCAGCACCCGCTGGCGCTGGTAGTCGTGCAGGAACTGCCACAGCACCGGGATCGAGCCGAGCCCCAGCGCCCCCACCAGCGCGAACTTCCACAGCCGCACCCCGGCGCAGAACAGCACCGCCCCGCCGACCATGATCAGCGTCACCGCGGTGCCGAGATCCGGTTGCTTGAGCACCAGGGCCGCCGGCACGAAAATCATCGCCAAGGGGACCAGCAGCAGACTCGGCCGGCCGATCTCGTCCATGGCTATGCCGTGGTAGTAGCGCGCCAGCGCCAACACCAGCGCGACCTTCATGATCTCCGAGGGCTGGAGCTGGATCACCCCGAGGTCGATCCACCGTTGCGCCCCCATGCCGGCGACGCCGATGACCTCGACCGCGCCCAGCATCGCCAGTGCGAACAGGTAAAGCCCGTAGGCGTGGCGGAACCAGATCCGGATGTCGATCAACGCCACCGTCAACATGCCCACCAGCCCGATGCCGAAGCGCACCATCTGGCGCGAGGCCCAGGGGTCGAAGCTGCCGTTGGCGGCGGAATAGAGCATGGCAAACCCGACGCCGGCGATCGCCGTCGTCAGCAGGATCATGGTCCAGTTGATCTGCCACAGCTTCTCGCCCAGAGACATGTCGGGATTGCGCAGGCCAAACTGCTGGCTGGACAGCAGCAGGGGGCGGGTTCGAGCCATCGCCTGTGTCTCTCCCTCAAGCCTTGCGCAGCAGCTGGCCGGCGACAAGACGCACCGGCGGAGTGGCCGCCGGATCGCGCTCCTGCGTTTCCATCAGCACGTCGCGTGCGATCGGCGCCGCCACCTTCGAGCCGCCGCCGCCATGTTCGACCACCACGGCACAGCAGTAGCGCGGCGCATGAACCGGTGCGAACGCGACGAATAAGGCATGGTCGCGCCGGCGCCACGGCAGGTCCTCGTTCTTGAAAACGCCCGCGGCGCGCTCTGCCATGGTGATCCGACGCACCTGCGAGGTTCCGGTTTTCCCTGCCATTTCGCGCCCTTCAGCGGCAATACGCGCCCGGTAGGCGGTGCCGCGGCGATCGTTGGTGACCAGATCCATCGCCGTGTGGATGACGTCGAAATGGCTGTCGGGAATGTCCAGGGTCGTAATCGGGGCCGAGCCGGCGGAGGCATCCGGGGCATCAGCGGAGGCCGGTACCCCGGACCCGGCGGTGCCGGAGCCCGCGCCGCCGGGGGGCGCCGCGGCGGCCAGTTCCTCGCGCAGGCGGGTCAGGCGCGGGCGCACCAGCCGTCCCCGGTTGGCGATGCGCGCCGTCATCACCGCAAGCTGTATCGGCGTGGTGAGCACGAATCCCTGGCCGATGGCACTGACTAGCGTTTCGCCGAGCTGCCACGGTTCGCCGATGTTGGCCAGCTTCCATTCGCGGTCCGGGATCACGCCGGGACGTTCGCCGGGCAGATCGATGCCGGTCGGCGCGCCGAGGCCGAAACGGCGCGCCATGGCGGCGATGCGGTCGATGCCGACGCGGCGCGAAATGTCGTAGAAGAACACGTCGCACGATTGCTTGATGCCGTCGTACATGTCGACCCAGCCGTGGCCGTACTTCTTCCAGCAGTGGAAACGGGTATTGCCCAATTCCATGTAGCCGGGGCAGAACACGCGGTGGTCGGGGCCGATCCCGGCTTCGAGCGCGGCCAGGGCCACCATCATCTTGAAGGTGGAGCCCGGTGCATAGTGACCGCTCAACGCCTTGTTGGTCAGCGGCGACAGCGGATCGTTGATCAGGTCGTGCCAGATCTGCGAACTCATGCCGACGTTGAAGATGTTGGGGTCGAACGCCGGCGAGGACGCGAGGGCCAGGATGTCGCCATTGGTCACGTCCATGACCACGGCCGAGGCGCTGCGCTCCAGCTTGAGACGCCGGTGCACGAATTTCTGCAGGCCGACATCCACGGTCAGCACGAGGTCGCGCCCGGGCACTCCTTCTTCGCGCGACAGTTCACGGATCACCCGGCCGAGCGCGTTGACTTCGAGATGGCTGGTCCCCGCCTTGCCGCGCAGTTCCCCGTCATACTGTTTTTCTATGCCCTGCTTGCCGATGCGGAACCCGGGCAGTTCCAGCAGCGGATCCCCGGTCAGGTCCTTCTCCGACACCACCGAGACGTAACCCAGGATGTGGGTCATCGTCTCCCCGAACGGGTACTGGCGGGTCTGGCCCACCTCGATGCTGACCCCGGGCAGATCGGGGGCGTTGACCTCGATCCGGCTGACCTGCTCCCAGTCCAGGAAATCGCGCACGGTGACCGGAACGAAGGCGCGTTTGCGCCGCATTTCGCGCAGAATCCGCTGATAGTCGCGTTCCGACAGGGTGATGATCTGGGCCAGGTGATCGAGCGTCCGGGTGACGTCGCGGGCCTGTTCGCGGACCATAACGACGCGGTAGTTCTGCTGATTGACCGCCATCGGCGTACCGAAGCGGTCGACGATGCGCCCGCGCGGCGGCGGGATCAGACGCAGATTGATGCGGTTGTCTTCGGCCAGCGTCGCATAACGGTCGGCCTCGATCACCTGTAGGTAGTACATCCGCGCGCCCAGCGCCGTCATCAGCACGGCCTGGCCGCCGCCGACGAGAAGCGCGCGGCGGGTAAACGTCTTGGCCTGATCCTGTCCGTCGCGTTTCAGTACCATCGCCCGGTCATCCCCCGCCCCGATCCTGCTAGTGCAGAACGGCCCGCTGAGCCCGCGCGAACAGCCAGGCACAGCACGGATAGACGGCAACCGTCGTCAGGTATTGAAAGATTGCCGGATGGGGTTCGCTCATCGTTCCGATCACCAGGCCGTGCAGCAGCCACATCAGCAGGAACGCCGCCGCCGCCATGGCCACGAACACCGCCCAGGCGAAAACGAAGGATCCGGTGGCCAGCAGCCGGCGCTGGGTGCCGACCGCCGCCCACAATGCCAGCAGCACGATGATCGTCAGGCCGAGCGGGCCGCCGGTCAGCAGATCCTGAAACAGGCCGAGCACGAACACCGCCCAGCTCGGCACCAGGTCGGGACGATGGATGGCCCAGTAATAGACCGCGATCAGGCCGAACGACGGCATGATCGGCGACAGGTCGGGCACCGGCAGATGGATGGCGCCGGTCATGATCAGAAGAACGCTCAGCCCGAAGGGAAACAGATGACGCGCCAGAAGATCGAGACGGGTCCAGATCGTCGGGGTCACCGCTGCCCTCCACGGCTCATCGCTGCGCTTCCTGGGCGTCGCGATGGGTCGGTCCGGTTCCGGTCCCACCCCCGGCTTCGGAGATTGCCGGTCCGGCGCTGTCGATTTCGATCAGCCCGGGCAACTCGTAATCGGCCAGGCGCACGTATTCCATGTGCGCCCAGTCGACATGGGGGCGTACCCGCACGCTGCCGTCGGCGATTTCGCTCACCAGGCCGACCGGAAGGCCGGGCGGAAACACGCCGCCATGGCCCGAGGTCACCACCGTCGCTCCGAGGGGCACCTCCACGTCGGGCGCCAGATAGAGTAGACGCGGCTGGGCCGAGTTGTCGCCGGCCAGAATCGCGCGGTCGCGCCCGTCGCCGACCACCACCGGAATGCGGCTGTTGATATCGGTCAGCAGCAGTATCCGCGCCGAGCGCAGCCCCACCTCGACCACCCGGCCGACCAGACCGTCGCTGGTGATTGCGGCCTGACCCTTGGCCACGCCGTCACGGGTTCCGGCGTTGACCAGCACCGAGCGCACGAAGGCGCCCCCCGGATCGCCGATCACCCGGGCGGTGACGAAGCGCAGGCCCGGATCGGGAACCAGATTGGTCAACCGGCGCAGAGCGGCATTTTCCGCTTCCAGCCGGTGGGCCAGCGCCTGCCAGCTTTTCAGACCTTCGTTTTCACGCCGCAGGCGGGCGTTTTCAGCCCGCAGATCGGCCAGTTCGCGCATCGTGTCGGCCAGATCGCCGAGGCTGTCGACGGGGCGCGAGATGAACCCGAGGATCGGCGTGACGGCATCGACGACGGCGGTGCGCGCGCGCTCCACCAGCAGGGTGTCGGCCTTGCCGACCAGCATCAGCATGAATGCCGCGGCGGCAAGAAGAAGAAAGGCAAACCGCTGGACCCACGCCCGCAACGGCGTCGTCACGTGGGAAATCGATCCAGCGGGCTTTTTCACGTCGCCTCCAGGCCACACGACAGTCCGGCCCGATCGGATGCTGCGAATCGGGCCTGCGTTCGCAAACCTAATTCTTTACGGGAAATAAATAAACAAAAACTGAAGGATCAATACATGGAAATCAGGACGTTCTTCAGCGTCTTCATTTCTTCCAGGCAACGCCCGGTCCCCAGCGCCACGCACGACAGCGGGTCGTCGGCGATCGACACCGGCAGGCCGGTCGAGGCGCGCAGGACGTAATCCAGGTTGCCGAGCAGCGCACCGCCGCCGGTGAGCACGATGCCCTTGTCGACGATGTCGGCGGCCAGTTCCGGAGCGGTGTGTTCGAGGGCGACCTTGACCGCCTCGACGATGGCGCCGACCGGCTCGGCCAAGGATTCGGCGATCTGACGCTCGGAAATGATCAGTTCCTTCGGAACCCCGTTCATCAGATCGCGGCCCTTGATCTCCATGGTGCGACCTTCGCCGTCTTCCGGCGGGCAGGCGGAGCCGATTTCCTTCTTGATCCGTTCGGCCGAGCCTTCGCCGACCAGCAGGTTATGATTACGCCGGATATAGGCGATGATGGCCTCGTCCATCTTATCGCCGCCGACACGCACCGAGCGCGAATAGACGATACCGCCAAGCGACAGCACGGCCACCTCGGTGGTGCCGCCGCCGACGTCGACGACCATGGATCCGGTCGGCTCCGTCACCGGCAGGCCGGCGCCGATCGCCGCGGCCATCGGTTCTTCGATCAGGAATACCCGCCGGGCGCCGGCGCTTTCCGCCGATTCCTGAATCGCACGGCGCTCGACCGCGGTCGATCCCGACGGCACGCAGACGATGACCTGGGGGCTGGCGAAGCTGCGCCGGTTGTGCACCTTGCGGATGAAGTGCTTGATCATCTCTTCGGCGACTTCGAAGTCGGCGATGACGCCGTCGCGCAACGGCCGGATCGCCTGGATGTTCCCCGGGGTGCGCCCGAGCATCAGCTTCGCTTCGTCGCCGACGGCGAGAACCTGTTTCTTGCCTTTGACTTCGGCGATGGCCACCACCGAAGGTTCGTTGAGCACGATACCGCGGCCCTTGACGTAGACCAGCGTGTTGGCGGTGCCCAGGTCGATCGCCATGTCGGCGGAAAGCATGCCCAGTAGACCGGAGAACATGGAGCCTCTTATCTCCTCACGATGCGGCCCGCTCGCGGGTCGGCGCCTGCGGCGCAAACCCGCGGTCCGGGGCCAGGATCAACCATTCCGACTCATGCCGACATCGCGGCCGGAGCCGATCTTTCGCGCTTGAGCAGCAATCTGTTGAGCGCGTTCACATAGGCCCGTGCGGAGGCGACCAGGGTGTCGACATCGGCCCCCTGTCCATTCACCGTCCGCCCGTCTTCTTCGAGCCGCACCGTCACTTCAGCCTGTGCGTCGGTGCCCTCGGTCACCGCATGGACCTGATAGAGCTGCAACCTGGTCTCGTGCGGAAAGATCGCCTTGATGGCGGCAAAGGTGGCATCGACCGGCCCGTTGCCGGTCGCCTTGGCGCGCTTGGGTACGCCGTCGACTTCCAGCTCCAGCTCCGCCGTCTGCGGCCCCGTCGAGCCGCACACCACCTGCAACGAGATGAAGCGGATGCGATCGTTCTGGCGCACCACGGTGTCGTCGATCAGAGCCAGAATGTCGTCGTCATAGACGTCCTTCTTGTGGTCGGCCAGGTCCTTGAAGCGCTGGAAGGCGTCTTCGACGGCATTGTCCGACAGATCGCCGTAGCCCAGCTCGGCCAGCTTGACCTTGAAGGCGTGACGACCGGAATGCTTGCCCATGACCAGGGTCGAGCGATGCAGTCCGACCGATTCCGGAGTCATGATTTCGTAGGTCTGACTGTGCTTCAGATAGCCGTCCTGATGGATGCCCGATTCGTGGGCGAAGGCGTTGGCGCCGACGATTGCCTTGTTGGGCTGTACGGAAAATCCGGTGATCGCCGAAATCAGACGCGAGGCCCGGGTGATCAGCTCGGTCTTGACGCCAGTGGTGTATGGCAGCACGTCATGGCGGGTGCGCAGCGCCATGACGATCTCCTCCATCGCAGCGTTGCCGGCCCGCTCGCCGATGCCGTTGATGGTGCATTCCACCTGGCGCGCGCCGGCGTCGATCGCGGCTAACGAGTTGGCCACCGCCAGACCGAGATCGTTGTGGCAATGGACCGAGATCACCGCCTTGTCGATATTGGGCACGCGGTTGCGCAGCATGGTGATCAGGGCGTGGAACTCGTGCGGCACGGTGTAGCCCACGGTATCGGGAATGTTGATCGTGCCCGCTCCGGCCTTGATCGCCGATTCGACGCAGCGGCACAGGAAATCGGGGTCGGTGCGGGTGCCGTCTTCGGGGGACCATTCGACGTCGTCGCATAAATTGCGGGCGTGCGAGACGCTGTCGATCACCGCCTGGTGCACCGCCTCCGGCTCCATCTGGAGCTTGTATTTCATGTGCAGCGGGCTGGTCGAAATGAAGGTGTGGATGCGCGCTCGTGCCGCTCCTTTCAAGGCCTCCCAGGCACGGTCGATGTCCTTGCGGGTAGCCCGCGCCAGGCCGGCGACGGTGGCGTTACGGACCCGGGCGGCAATCTCGCACACGGCCTCGAAATCGCCGTTGGAGGCGATCGGAAAGCCGGCTTCGATGATGTCGACGCCCATTTCCTCCAGCACGGCGGCAACCTGGAGTTTTTCGTCCAGATTCATGGAACAGCCGGGAGACTGCTCGCCGTCGCGCAGGGTGGTGTCGAATATTCTGACGCGCTGGGCGTCCATGGTATCGATCTGTCGGTTGGCGCTCATTGTTCAAAACCCCTCGTTGGCTCGGCCGCCTGGCCGTGACTCCTACCCTTCGATGTGTCCCCTGAGCGCCTGCCGCGTCATGCGGCTGGAGCGTTCAGGGGCAAATAAGGAGCAGGGCCTCGCTGCCGCCGCCGAGGGGGGTGAGGGCCAGCGCCCGGGCGCACGCCACCAACAGCTCCGGCGCGCCGATGGCGGCCGATGCGGCGATGGTGGTGTGGCGTTCGGTCACGCTCGACATCGTCCTGTTCGAGGTGCATGTGAACCGTCGTTCGCCTTCCCCCGGGCCCTCGACCGGCGGGAAGACGCAAAACGCTGTCATATTTAACGTCGCAGGGATTGGTTAACAATACCTAACTTTTGCCGCCGTCCGGGCGCCGTTTCTGGCCTCGGGGGAGAAAAGCGCTCTTCGGACCGGCGAAAAAGGGGCTCGGCCCCCTTTGCGGCGCGCCTGTCCCGCCCCGTCTCAGCCCGTGGGCGCGAGGCGGACGGCGGCATGGTGGGCGGCCATGACCCGGTCGAGCAGCTTGACGCAGGCATGGACGGCCGCGATCGAGGGCGCCGGTGTTTCGG
>RFLL01000376.1 GCA_003693905.1 Alphaproteobacteria bacterium | reverse complement strand
CGTTGCCGTTGCGGGCGGTCATGACGGGGGGCCTTCCGGTTCGGATGCGCGATCGGGAAGTGCGCCTTTCAGCGCCAGCGACAGGCCGGCGGTCATCAGAACGACGGCGTCGGCGGCGGCGGCCAGATCCTGATGCAGGCAGCCGGCACAATCGACGAAGCGCCGCGCCAGCGCATTGTCGGGCACGATGCCCTGGCCGACCTCGTTGGAAATGAAGATGACCGGTGCCCGCAGTTCGGGCAGAACGGCGACGAGCCGCTCGCTTTCCGCGGCCGGGTCGCATCCGGCGGCCAGGACATTGCTCAGCCACAGGGTCAGGCAATCGACCACGACGACGTGATCGGCAACGGCATGCGTGCGCAGCGCCGCAACCAGATTGACCGGCTCTTCCACGGTCGTCCAACGCGCGCCGCGGCGGGCCCGGTGGCGGGCGATCCGCGCTGCCATTTCGTCGTCGCCGGCATGCGCCGTCGCGACATAGATGCACGGGCCCGGCCGGCTTTCGGCCAGGGCTTCGCCGTAACGGCTTTTGCCCGAGCGCGCGCCGCCGAGAATCAGCGTCACCGGAGGCAACCCGCGGCTCATGGTCCCGCGGCTCATGGTATCGTCCCCTTTTTCTGCGCCACCCGGGCCATCAGCGCGCTTCGCAGCCGTGGCGGAATCGGGCCGTCCGGCACGAGGCCGCCGGCCAGAACGGTGCCCGGCACCTCAATACGTTCGGCCGGGATCAACAGCCGCCAGCCCTGCATTACGGGGACGACCCGGTTGAGCCAGTCCTTGCCTGCGGTGCGCGCGCCCAGCACCCGTGCCGCGCCATAGCGTTTCAGCAACGCGGCCAGAACCTCGGCGCTGCTGGCCGTGGCCGGGCCGACTAGCACGCTTAGACGCGAGCCCCGTACCGGCACCAGCGCCACGGAGGGCAGATCGCGCACCGTGCGCACCTCGCCCCGGTGCAAAGTCAACGCCGCCGGCACCGGGCCGAGGAGAAGCCCGGCAATACGCAACATGCGCTCGAAATCGCCGCCGCCGTTGCTGCGCAGGTCGATCACCAGGTCCCGGCGCCCGTCACCGGTGCCGTCTTCGCCGCTCAGGGAATCGAGCGCGGCGCGAAACTCGGTCTCCACCGTGCGGCCGAAACCGGCCAGCGCGATCGCGCCGCGACCATCGCCAAGCCGGGAAACGTCCGTCACCGAGGGGCGCGTGCGTGCCCAGCGGATGACGTCGGTATCGGGCGGGGACGTACGCACGAGACGGATCGCCGCCGGGCCGGCCGCCGCACCTGCCGCAACGATGCGCCGGGCCGCACACAGCACGTCGTCGCCGCAGGCCCGGCGCAAGTCCGCTTCGTCATGACCCGGCACCCGCAGATAGGGGGCCATGGCCGCGACAAGGCGCTTCACAGCATGGTTGTCGGCCGCCACCGGAAGCGACATGGCGAGAACGGCGGCAGCAACCGGTGCCGCCCATGCCGCCGTCATCCACCGCCGTCGCTCCGCCGGGCTCGGGTGTGCGCTCATGCCGGCCCCGGTAAACGGTGCCTCGCCCGCGCCCGCCTCAGTGGCAATAGTTGCGTGCGGCCACCATCGAGGTGCCCCACGGCCCGTCGCCGACGTCGTCGATGGTCCGCACCAGGGTGCGCGTGGCGACATCGATGACCGCGACCTGATCGGAACTGCTCAAGGCGACATAGAGCTTGCGCCCGTCGGGGGTGACGATGCCGGTCTCCGGCGTGCCGGGCAGAGCAATGTCACCGATATACTTGCGCGCCACCAGATCGAGCACGACGATCCTGTCTTCACCGCGGCTGATGACGAATGCCGTCGTTCCGTCGTTGGCGGTGTTGACACCGGTCATGTCGGCGCCACCGGGCAGGGTGGCAACGACCGTCGGTCCGTCCGCGCTCCCGGCCGTGTCGATGATCGAAACCGTGCGATCGCCGTTGTTGGGAACAATCATGGTGCGCCCGTCGGCCGTGGCATAGGCGCGCCACGGCAACTCGCCCAGCTTCAGCGTTCTCACCTTGCGCCCGGCCTCGAGGTCGATCACCGCCAGGCTGTTGCTTTCGCCGTGAGCGGCAAACCCGAAGCGGCGGTCGGGCGTGGACGTCACGTTGATGATGCCCTGATATTCGGCATCGCTTGCCGCCGGGGTAGCCGCCAGCGCGGTCGGCGCGGCCACCGGATCTCTTCGACCACCCGGCCTGCGGCAACGTCGATGACGCTGACGTGATCACCGCCCAGATTGGCAACGAAAAGGCGGGTGCCGTCGCGGCTGAAGGTCAGGTTGTGCGGTTCGATCAGGCCGCTCACGCGAGCGCGTTCCCGCCCCTCGGGAAGGGCGACGAGCGAGACCGTGCCGGCACCGATGTTGCCGACGGCGAGCAACGTTCCGTCGGGACTCAGTTCCATGTGCTCCGGTTCGGTATCGAGGGCCAATGTCGCCACCGGCCTGAGGGCATGCAGATCGACGATGGTGATGGTGTTGTCGGCGGTATTGCTGGCCACCAGGCGGTCGGTGCGGGTCGAGACCACGACCTGATGCGGCACCCGCCCGACCGGCACCCGGGCAACCAGAGTGTCGGTGCGGGTGTCGATCACCGCCACATCGGCCGAATCCCGGTTGGGCACGAAGAGATACGTCGAAACGGCATCGTGGGCGGCCGCCGGTACGGCGAACGACACCCCGGCAGCCCACGCCAGAAACGTCACGGCGGCGACAAGAGCTGAAAGGACCGGTTCGGCCCGGTGTGGCCTCGATCGGTGCGACATGGGTTTCCTCCTTCGGAACAAGTCGTGCGACCCATGCCACCGCGATGCGGCCACGGCTTGCCTGAAAGCGGCAGGCCCGTGCCCGTTTTCCCCTTCGGGCCCCCGCCCGACGGGTTCGCGCTGGCAACCGGCGACGGCAGGTCTCCTGGCTTGCGGCTTTGACGCGTCCCCCGCGCCTTCCCGGCAAAGACGATACCCGCCGCCGCGTGCGCCTTCTTGCGCAACGCCCGGCCGGCATCCAACTCGCCAGTGGCTTCTTGCGGGGCCGCATACCGCCCACAGTTGCGGGGGCAGCCGGGGCTTTGGCCGCATCCCCCCGCATGCGGATGCGCCCGCACCCCGTTCCCTATTAATCCCTGACAAGGAACCGTCGCAACGTTTACCTTAAGCGACGCTGCGGCGTTGCGACAAGAGCATTGCGACAAGAGTCCGTGCAGGCCGGACACCGCCTGGTCCGAGCGAAAATGGCGCGCAACCGGCGGCCCTGAACCAAAAGGCGGCGCCACCAGCACAGCCGCGCCGCCCTGACATGGTTAACCCCCGCACGAGGCCGCGACACGACCCGGTGCTGCCCCCCCGGCAACATGAAAAACGGGCGGGGAACAAGGGCAAAAAAATACTCCTGCGCCTCTATGACAGGGTTTACCGGAGCGGTAATCTTGCCTAGCATCCCGGCACGAACTGGGAGACATAAAACAAACCGCTGAAACCGTCGGCACCAGAACCGACGCGAGACGAAGGCGGAACAGGGACATAAGGCTGCAAGCGCGGATGGTGGAGATCGCGGACGCTTTCGTTCGCTTCAAGGACGTCCAGAAAAGCTACGACGGCGAGACTCTCGTCGTAAAGAACCTCAACCTGGACATCGCACGCGGCGAGTTTCTGACGCTGCTCGGTCCCTCGGGATCGGGCAAGACCACCTGCCTGATGATGCTGGCCGGGTTCGAGACGGCAACCCACGGCGAGATCATCCTCGACGGCGAGCCGATCAACAACGTGCCACCGCATCGCCGCCACATCGGCATGGTGTTTCAGAACTATGCCCTGTTTCCCCACATGACGGTGGCCGAAAACCTGT
>RFLL01000375.1 GCA_003693905.1 Alphaproteobacteria bacterium | reverse complement strand
TTGATTGCTGGCGCGCCCGCTACCTTTGATCGTACGTTTGACCGGTGGCGCGATCTTCTGGCGGCGGCGGAGCGGACCGTAGATCTCGCAACGCAAACCCTCAATGACTATTCGATCTCACCGCAGGAGCGGAAAGCGGCAGAAAGCCGACTTGCGATGGGCAATTGGCAGCGGAAAACGCTACTGCAGGCGTCCTCGACCCAAAACAACGATTTCTATCTGTACCGGTATCTTGCGACGGAAGGCTTCCTGCCAGGCTACAACTTTCCGCGCCTTCCCCTGATGGCCTATGTCCCCGGAAACTCGGACGGCAAGACCCAACGCTACATCCAGCGTCCGCGGTTCCTGGCCATATCGGAGTTCGGCCCTCAGAGCCTCGTATATCACGAGGGGCGTGCGTTCCGGGTCGACCGCGCACTTCTAAAAGAGGCCGGCGACCGGCCGGACGGCCTGCTGACCACTCAAAGCCGCGCCATTTGCAAAATGTGTGGCGCAGGGCATCCGGGAGAGCATCCCGAGAAGTGTCATGTTTGTGGCGCCAAACTGGGTGGCGCGATCCTGGTTCACAATCTCTATCGCATTGAGAATGTCGGCACCCGTCCTGCGGAGCGCATTACCTCGAATGATGAGGACCGCAAACGCCAGGGATTCGATCTGCAAACGACATTCTCCTTCGAGAATGCGAGCTTCAAGAGCCAGCAGACGATAACAGATGCAGACGGAGAGATTGTTACGCTCGACTTTGCGCAGGCTGCCTGGATCAGCCGAATTAACAAGGGCCTGCGCCGCCGCAAGGACAAGGATAAGGTTGGGTTCTTCATCAATCCCAAGTCCGGTGTCTGGCTCGGCGAAAGGAAAGAGAATGGAGAGGCCGGCGAGGAGAACCGACCTGAAATTCTGCGACAGCTCATCGTCCCCTTGGTCGAAGATCGCAAGAACGCACTGCTTCTACGCTTCCCGCAACGCTGGATCGCTGATCTCGGACACGACAACCGGAGAACCCTGACCACGATTCAGCATGCGCTTGCCCGGGGCATCGAGGCAGTCTTCCAACTGGAGGAGGGAGAAATCCTCGTCGAGCCCACGCCGAGTACCGAAGAGCGCAACGCACTGCTGTTCTATGAGTCGGCCGAAGGCGGCGCTGGCGCTCTTGCGCAGCTCGTAGGTGAGCCCGACGGGCTTATCCGGGTCGCCAAAAAGGCGATCGAGATCATGCATTATGATCCAGCAAGCTTTGCCGCCGCACGGACCGATTCAAGCAAGCTTGCTGAACTGGGCGACCCTGAATGCGTGGCTGGCTGTTATCGGTGCGTGCTGTCCTATTTCAACCAGCCGGACCACGAATACATCGATCGGAGAGACGGAAACGCCCTGTCCTTCCTTCTACGCTTGGCGCATGCCGACAAGTTGTCCGCGGAGAGCTTCTCCTCCCTGAGCGGAAAGACCGACAGCCTCGTGCCGCCGGACAACAGCCCGCTGATTGTTGACGGGGTGAGTTTTTCGAATGTCTGGCGCAAAGCCAGATTGATCGTGATCGAAGAAGGCGAGATCGACGAGGAATTGCGCGCAAGGCTCGTCGCCAAGGGTATCAGGGTTCTGGAAAGGCCGAATGATCCGGCGGCCCACGCGGCATTTGAAGCCGAAATAAGCGCGTTGCTGGGGGGATAGATGCATGGGCGTCGCGGAACAGTATTCACCAGGCGAGCTTGTCCGGGCGCGCGGCCGGGAATGGGTTGTGGTCGAAGCCAACGCGGCGCTCGCCTTGCGGCCTCTCACGGGCTCCGAGGCTGAAATCGAGACGATCCTGCCTGAGCTTGAGAGCGAGCCGGTCTCCTACGCAAGTTTCGATGCTCCCAATGCGGAGCGCACGGGAGGGCGGGATGCGGCGCAGCTTCTCCGGGATGCCCTTCGCCTGTCCCTGCGCCGGGGCGCTGGTCCGTTCCGAAGTGCAGGCCGGATCAACTTCGAGCCCCGCGCCTATCAACTGGCCCCTCTCATGATGGCGCTGCGCCTGGAGACGATCCGCCTGCTGATCGCCGATGATGTCGGCATCGGCAAGACGATAGAAGCTGGATTGATCCTGCGCGAGATGCTCGACCGCGGCGAGATTGGTCGTTTCACGGTTCTGTGCCCGCCGCATCTGGTGGAGCAATGGACGCACGAACTGGATTCCAAGTTCTCCATCCCGGCGACGCCGGTCACGGCTTCGGCGGCCGCCAGGCTCGAACGGGACCTTCCCAATTCGACAAGCATCTTCGAAGCTTATCCTTTCACGGTAGTCAGTCTCGATTTCATCAAGAGCGAGCGCCGCTTTTTCGATTTCAAACGCGCCTGTCCGGAAATGGTGGTCGTCGATGAGGTTCATGCCTCGGTAAGCGGTGGTCGTGGTCGGCAACGCCGATACGAGTTGGTCCGCTCGTTGGCCGATGATGCCGAGCGCCACATGGTCCTACTCACGGCTACGCCGCATTCCGGTGACGAGACCGCCTTCCACAATCTTCTCGGTCTGATCGACAAGGAGTTCGTCCGCTTGCCGGAGCTATCGGGCGAGGCGGGGCAGAGCCTTCGTGAAAGGCTTGCCAGACACTTCATTCAACGGCGGCGGCGGGACATCGATGCATGGCGTGAGCCCGGTCTTTTCCCGCAGCGAGAAGAGCCAAAGGAACCTGTCAAATACCGCCTCACCGGGGAATACGAAGCCTTCTATGAGCAGGTTTTGGACTACTGCGCCGAGGTGGTCACATCGGAAGAGGGTGACCTGCGTCAGCGCCTCGCTTTTTGGGGCACGCTTGCCTTGATGCGCTGCGTCGGCTCCAGCCCGGCTGCTGCGGCCAGAGCGTTGAAGACCCGGGCGCAGTTAGATGCAGAGGAAGTGTCGGAACAGCATCTCGCAGCGCAGACCCTCGACGACGAGGAACTCGTCGAAGACGATCTGGAGCCCGGCGCCGGCATCGACGATCCACGTCTCGCGGCGCTGATCCGCCAAGCTGAGGAACTGTCCGCCGACATAGCCGCCGATCCGAAATACAAGGCGCTGATCAAGGCCCTGAAGGAACTGACGACCGAAGGCTTCTCGCCCGTCGTGTTCTGCCGCTACATCGCGACCGCCGAGCAACTCGCGGCGGCGCTGACCGATGCGTTCAAGAGCCACACGGTGGAAATCGTCACGGGCGCATTGCCGTCCGAAGAACGAGAAGCCCGTGTCGAAGAACTCGGGCGTCACGAAAGGCGCATACTGGTCGCGACCGACTGCTTGTCGGAGGGCATCAACCTGCAGGACTGGTTCGATGCCGTGATCCACTACGATCTATCCTGGAACCCAACCCGCCATCAGCAAAGGGAAGGTCGCGTCGACCGGTTCGGTCAGAAGAGTCCGGTTGTCCGCTCCGTGCTTATGTATGGGGAGAACAATCCCGTCGATGGCGCCGTTCTCAACGTCATCCTGCGCAAGGCGCGAGCGATCGAGAAACGAACCGGTGTTCGCGTTCCCCTGCCCGACGACAACGGAAGCCTGACGAAAGCCCTGATGTCCGCGGTCTTGCTGCGGGCAAGGGAACACAGACAGTTGGCTCTGGATTTCGATTTCGACG
Source organism: Alphaproteobacteria bacterium (assembly GCA_003693905.1). Lineage (GTDB taxonomy): Bacteria > Pseudomonadota > Alphaproteobacteria > Kiloniellales > J153 > J153. Next base: position 1,674 of record RFLL01000375.1, on the reverse strand, counting down.
CTTCGGAAGAAGCGCGCCGGATCGACATGGCATGGGAGAACGCCTCAGAGAAAGAGAAGAGATCCCGCACGATTTTCGCCCAGCACGCGCTGAAACCCGAAGAGGTCGCCAAGGAATGGGACGCGACGCAGGCCGCGCTCGGCGGATATGCGGACACGGAGCGCTTCGTCGTTCAGGCCATGAAGCGCCTCAACGCGGCGCTCACGCCTCTTAACGGTGGTGGATACAAAGCCCCCGTCCACCTTACGCCGGAGGGTTTTCGCGAACGCTTCGTAGCCGAAAGCCTCATCGAGGAGGCGACGGACAAGCCGATCAGAATCGGCTTCTCGGCACGTCCGCCGGCTGGATGCGTCTCCGTTCATCGCGCCCATCCGCTTCCGGGCGTTCTAGCCGAAACCTTCCTCGAGCAGGCGCTCGATCCTTTCGCGCGCGAAGACGACCTGGCCGCATTACCGAGAACGGGCGCCTGGGAGTGTGCAGGGCTGGATGAAGTGACCTGGCTCGCGATCCTGCGCATCCGGCATCGGCTGAACGCGCGCGGCAAACTCGGCCCGAATTTCAGCATGGCCGAGGAAGCCGCCGCCCTCGCCATCTCGGCAACCAACCAGACTCGGCTGCTTGCGGGAGAGGATGCCTTCAGGCTGATCGATCGCGACAGCGACGATCTACCAGAAACAATCCGCCGGGAGGAAATCGAACGGGGCCTCGGCGCCCTGCCGGACCTTGCCCCCATGCTCAGTGCCCATGCTGCCGAGCGCGCGCAGAAACTGGCGGAAGACCATACCCGCGTCCGTCAGGCGCTCGGGTCGCGGGCGCAAGTCGAGGTCGAGGCTATCTCTCCGGTCGATGTGATCGGCTTCTATGTCCTTATGCCTGCGCTCTGAGGAGAGATTTGATGGCCAGACCCACCAAACGCTCTCGCCAGTCGCGCCGGACAGCACGTCTCGATTTCGCCGCGATCGAAATTGTCGGCGGCTTGCTGCCGCCGGAGGTCGTGACCCGCGTTGCCGCCTTCGACATGCCCGATCAATCGGAGGAGAGCTATGGCATTCTCCGTGGCCTGAAGCTGCGCGATGAGATTGCCCGCTTCTACCAGATTGCGCTGGCACACTGGGAGCGCTTCGACGCCGCGCGCGCCGGCAACGCCAGCGCTCCGCGGACCTTTGTGCTCGAACTCCTCCGGGACTGTTTCGGCTTTGCGAACATCGAGGGAACCGGTGTTGTCAGCCTGTCCGGACGCAGTTTTCCGATCCGGCACGCAGCTCATGGCGGAAAGACTCCGATCGTCATCGCGCCCACAGCGCCAGCCGACGGCCGCAGAACCGGCGTCGACGAGCCCCTGACGCAATTTGGAGACGAGACCCGCCGCCGCTCGGCCACCCAACTCCTGCAGGAGTATCTGAACGCCGATGAGCACGCCCTTTGGGGGTTGGCCTCGGACGGCTGCACGCTGCGTCTTATGCGGGACAACGCAAGTCTCACACGTCCGGCCTGGATCGAAGCAAACCTCGAGATGATTTTCACCGAAGGGCTCTTTGCCGATTTCTCAGCCCTTTGGCTTCTGATCCACGCCAGCCGCTTCGGCGGCGTCGAGGCCGTGCCATCGGACTGCCCGCTCGAACGCTGGCGGGAGCGGGGCCGTATCGACGGTTCAGCCGCCAAGGAGAAGCTGCG
>RFLL01000374.1 GCA_003693905.1 Alphaproteobacteria bacterium | reverse complement strand
GGCGGCGGCGACGGCGGCGGCACAGGCGCCGCTGCCGCAGGCCTGGGTCAAGCCGGCGCCGCGCTCCCACACCCGCAGGCGCAGGCGGTCCGGCCCGATGAGCTGGGCGACGCCGATGTTCGCGCGCTCGGGGAACAGCGGATCATGTTCCAGCGCCGGCCCCAGCGTGGCGATGTCGATGGCCTCGATGTCGTCGACGAAGAAGGTTGCATGGGGATTGCCCATGCCGGTCGCCACCGGATCGGCGAGCGGCCCCAGCGCCAGGTCGAGATGCAGCGTATCCTGCGCCCGGGCCAGGGGGATGCCGGCCCAGTCGGTGGCCGCCGGCCCCATGTCGACGCTGACGCGCCCGTCCTCGGCCCGGGCCGCGTACAGCATGCCGGCCGCCGTCTCGATCGTCAGCCCGGCCCGGTCCTCGGCCGCCATGACCAGCGCCGCGGCGCAGCGGGTGCCGTTGCCGCAGGCTCCGGCGGCGCTGCCGTCGGCGTTGAGAAACCGCAGCGCCAGGTCGGCGGCGCCGTTGCGCGCCGGCTCCACGATCACGATCTGGTCGCAACCGATGCCGCGGCGCCGATCGGCCATGCGCCGGGCCAGCGCCGGATCGGGGGCGAACGGCACGCGCCGGGCGTCGACGACGACGAAATCGTTGCCCAGGCCGTGCATCTTGACGAACGGACGACAGGTCATGGTCCGGGTTATATGGCCTTCCCCGGGCCAAAGTCCATGACCCGCACCGCAAGGGCGTGCGCCGCTTGACCGCCGTCCCCGGCGGGCCTATGTTCCCGGCGTTCCTGTCACGGAATATCGCCCGGCTCCCGCAGCCCGCCATGGGGGGAGCTCCGCCGGTCCGCGAGTTTCGCGCACCGGCGCAAAGCGCGTTGAGCCGGGGTGATGACCGCGATGACGGGGGGCCGGTCCGCCGGGGATCGGTGTGCTGACGACGGGATTGGCGACGACGCACCCATGTTCGACAACCTGCAACAACGCCTGAGCGACGTTCTCGGCAAGCTGACCCGACGCGGCGCCTTGAGCGAGGCCGACGTCGATGCGGCCCTGCGCGAGGTGCGCGTGGCGCTGCTCGAAGCCGACGTCGCCCTGCCGGTGGTCAAGGACTTCATCGCCGCGGTGCGGGCCAGGGCGGTGGGTGAAAAGGTGCTGCGTTCGGTCGCCCCGGGCCAGATGGTGGTCAAGATCGTCCACGACCATCTGGTCGAGGTGCTGGGCGCCAAAAGTGCGCATCTGAACGTCGACGTTTCGCCGCCGGCGGTTCTGATGGCGGTCGGCCTGCAAGGCTCGGGCAAGACCACGAGCTGCGCCAAGATCGCCCTGCGTCTGCGCGAGAAGGCCAGGAAGAAGGTGCTGATGGCCTCGCTCGACGTGCGCCGCCCGGCGGCGCAGGAGCAGCTTCGCGTGCTCGGCACGCAGGCCGGGGTGCCGTGTCTCGACATCGTTACCGGCGAACCGCCGGTGGCGATCGCCAAGCGCGCGGTGCGCACCGCCACGCTGGAAGGCTACGACGTGGTGATCCTGGACACCGCCGGGCGGCTGGCGATTGACGACGAGATGATGGCCGAGGCGACGGCGGTGCGCGATGCGGTCAACCCGCACGAGGTGCTGCTGGTGGCCGATGCGATGACCGGCCAGGACGCGGTCAACGTCGCCCGTGCGTTCCATGAGAAGGTCGGCCTGAGCGGGATCATGCTGACCCGGGTCGACGGCGATGCGCGCGGCGGCGCGGCGCTGTCGATGCGCGCGGTGACCGGTTGCCCGATCAAGCTGCTCGGCGTCGGCGAGAAACTGGACGCGCTGGAGGATTTTCACCCCGACCGCATCGCTTCGCGCATCCTCGGCATGGGCGACATCGTTTCGCTGGTCGAAAAGGCGGCCGAGACGATCGAGCGCGAGGAGGCCGAGAAGCTCGCCCGCAAGATCGAGAAGGGCAAGTTCGACCTCGACGACCTGGGCCAGCAGTTGCGCCAGATGCAAAAAATGGGCGGCCTGTCGGGCATGCTCAACCTGCTGCCCGGCATGTCCAAGGCGCAGCAGGAACAGATCAAGAAGGCCAGAATCGACGACCGTCTGATCACGCGCCAGCTCGCCATCCTGTCGTCGATGACGCCCTTGGAACGGCGGCGGCCGGAACTGATCAAGGCCAGCCGCAAGCAGCGCATCGCCGCCGGCTCGGGCACGTCCGTGCAGGAGGTCAACAAGCTGCTCAAGCAGCATCAGGAAGCCAGCCGTGTCATGAAGCGGGTACGCAAGATGGGCAGGAAGGGGCTGATGCGCGGCGGGCTGTCGAGCCTGCTGCCGCCGGGCGGCTTCCCGCGCTGAACGCGGGGCGGGGTACAGGGGCGAGCGATCGAACGACAACGATCGGCAACTCGTTTTCACGGGATTCAACGTTCAACGACGGAGAACGGAACGAACGATGGCACTGAGGATCAGACTGGCCCGGGGCGGCGCCAAGAAGCGGCCCTTCTATCGCATCGTGGTCGCCGATTCGCGCAGCCCGCGCGACGGCCGCTTCATCGAGAAGATCGGCTTCTACAACCCGATGGTGCCCAAGGACCATCCCGAGCGCCTGCGCCTCGACGAGGAGCGCGCACGCCACTGGCTGGCCAACGGCGCCACGCCGAGCGACCGGGTGGCGCGGTTCCTGGGTCAGGCCAATATCATTCCGACGCCGCCGGTGCCGAAACAGACCAAGAAGAACCAGCCCAAGGCCAAGGCACAGGAGCGCATGAAAGCGGCCGAGGAAGCCAGGCAGGCCGCAGCGGCGGACGGTGGCGCGGGCGGCGAGGCGGCCGGCGAAAGCGCCTGAGACGCGGCCGTCCGCCATGCCGGGTGAGGCGCCCTCCGGCCGGCGCATCTGCCTCGGCGTCATCGTCGGTGCGCACGGTGTGCGCGGGCTGGTCCGGATCAAGAGCTTTACCGCCGATCCGGGCAACCTGACGGCCTACGGGCCGCTCGGCGACGAGGCCGGCACCCGGACCTTTACGGTGAGCGTGGTGGGCCGCGCCAAGGGGGTGCTGCTGGCCCGCATCGAGGGGGTCGACAACCGCGCCGCGGCCGAGGCGCTGCGCGGGACCCGGCTTTACGTCGATCGTGCCGCTCTGCCGCCGCCGCAGGAGGAGGAGTACTACCACGCCGATCTGATCGGCCTGGCCGCCTGCGATCCGCAAGGGGCGCCGCTCGGCCGGGTCGCGGCGGTGCACAACTATGGCGCCGGCGACGTGCTCGAGATCGCCGGCGAGGCAGGGCACAGCCTGCTGGTGCCGTTCACCCGGGCGACGGTGCCGCAGATCGACATCCCCGGCGGGCGGATCGTGGTGCGGCCGCTGCCGGAGGCGGGCGCGGCGACGCAGGAGCGGGATACGGCCCCCCGGGACCGCGAACCGGACCCGGGAGATGCGCGATAACGGGATGGGAAAAGACGATGGCGGACGAGGCAGGCATCGCGACGGAAGGCGGCGCACCGTCTGCCGGTCCGTGGACGGCGCAGGTGCTGACCCTCTTTCCCGGGATGTTTCCCGGGCCGCTCGGCCACAGCCTGGCCGGAAAGGCGCTGGCGGCGGGCCTGTGGGCGCTGGAGGTTCTGGACATCCGGGCCTTTGCGCGCGATAAACACCGCGCCGTGGACGACGCCCCGTTCGGCGGTGGCGCCGGCATGGTGATGCGCCCCGATGTGGTCGATGCCGCGCTGCGGGCGGCCCGGGCCCGGGCGCCGGCGGCGCGTCCGGCGATCTATCTGTCGCCGCGCGGCCGACTGCTGGACCAGGCGCTGGTGCGCACGCTGGCGGCCGCCCCGGGGGTCACCGTTCTGTGCGGGCGCTACGAAGGGGTCGATCAGCGGGTGATCGACGCCCACGGCCTGATGGAAGTCAGCGTCGGCGATTACGTCCTGTCGGGCGGTGAGCCGGCGGCGATGGTGCTTCTCGACGCCGTCGTGCGGCTGTTGCCCGGGGTCATGGGCAACGAGGCCAGCCCGGCCGAGGAGTCGTTCGAACGGGGATTGCTCGAATATCCCCACTACACCCGCCCCGCCGTGTGGCAGGGGCGCCCGGTGCCGGAAGTCCTGCTGTCCGGTCACCATGAAAACATCCGCCGCTGGCGGCGGAAGCAGGCAGAGAAGATCACGCGCGCGCGCCGACCCGATCTGTGGGCGCGGGTGCAGCAGGCCCGGAAATCGCCGCGGGGGCGGGTCCGGGCGCCGCAGGTGCAAGACGGGCGCGAAGGCGGACCCGAAGGCGGACACGAAGGCGAAGGACAAGAGCAATGAACACGATCGAGCGGCTCAATCAGGAGCAGATCGCCAAGCTGACGGCGAACAAGAAGATTCCGGACTTCGGTCCGGGCGACACTGTGCGCGTCAAGGTC
>RFLL01000373.1 GCA_003693905.1 Alphaproteobacteria bacterium | reverse complement strand
GGTTGGCCCCGGCCGGCAGGATGGTTTCCTTGAACAGCAGCTTGACGCCGTCGGCGATCGGTTGCAGCAGGCCGAACGGCCCGACCACGTTCGGCCCCTTGCGAAGCTGTATCGCCGCAATGACCTTGCGCTCGGCATAGGTCAGATAGGCGACCGCACCGAGCAGCGGCACGATGATCGCAACGATCTGGATGACGATGATCGCCGTCGGCCAGGCGTAGGATTGCCAGAAATCAGCCATGGGTGCCGGTCGCCTCCTCCCCGTTGCCGAGAACCAGGACACGGGTGCATTCGGCCATCGTCTCGGACACGCGACTGATGGGATCGGTCATGTAGTAGTTCTCGATGGCCCGCCCGAACGGCGCCGGATCGACCTCGCCGGCCGTGCCGAACGGCTCCCATGCCGCCGGCTCGATCTGATCGATGGCCGCAAACACCGGGTTGGCCGCCACCAGCCGCTGACGCACCTGGGCCAGGTTGTCATAAGGCAGACGGTGACCGAGGTGCTCCGACAGGGCGCGCAGGATGGTCCAGTCCTCGCGCGCATCGCCGGGCGGGAAGGTCGCCAGACGGCCGATCTGAACCCGCCCTTCGGTATTGGTATAGGTGCCGTTCTTTTCGGTATAGGCGGCCCCCGGCAGAATGACGTCGGCCCGGTGGGCGCCGGCATCGCCATGATGGCCCTGATAGATGACGAACGGCCCTTCGCCCGGACGGCCAAGGCGCGTCATGTCGATCTCGTCGACACCGAGCAGATAGATCGCGTCGATCTCGCCGGCCGCGGCCGCGGCCAGAATGCCTTCCACGTCGCGCCCGTCCGGCCCCGGTACGAAGCCGAGATCAAGTCCGCCGACCCGCGCCGCCGCGCAGTGCAGGACGTTGAACCCGTTCCAGCCGTCGTCGATCATCTTGTAGCGTTCGGCCACCTCGCGGCCCAGAGCCAGGATGGCCGCGCCGTCGGCGCGACGCAAGGCGGCCATGCCGAGCACGATCATCGGCCGCTCGGCGCGCTCCAGGACCGCCGTGAACGCCCCCTTGCCGGCGGCCAGATCCACCAGCGCCTGCGGTCCGTCGCCGAGGTGCTCGACCTCGTAGGTCAGATCGACCTCGGTCCCGATCAGGCCGACCCGGAAACCTCCCATCAGAAACCGTTTGCGCAGACGGGCGTTGATCAGCGGCGCTTCCCAGCGCGGATTGGTGCCGACCAGAACAACGGCATCAGCCGCTTCGATCCCGGCGATGGTGGTGTTGAACAGATAGCCGGCACGCGCCCGTGGATCGAGCTTGGCCCCGTCCTGCCGGCAGTCGAGGTGGGGGGACCCCAGGGCGGTCATCAGATCCTTGAGCGCCAGCATCGATTCGGCATCGCAAAGATCGCCGGCCAGGGCCGCGATGCGGTGGCCGTCGAGGCCGCCCAGGCGCGCCGCGATGACACCGAAGGCATCTTCCCACGTCGCTTCGTGCAGGCGCCCGTCGGCTCCACGCACATAGGGACGATCGAGACGTTGGCGCCTGAGGCCGTCGCAGGCGTAGCGGGTCTTGTCGGCGATCCATTCCTCGTTCACGTCCTCGTGCAGACGCGGCAGGATGCGCATCACCGCGCGCCCGCGGGTGTCGACACGGATGTTGGAGCCGACCGCGTCCATGACGTCGACGGAATAGGTCTTGCGCAACTCCCACGGCCGCGCCGTGAAGGCATAGGGACGCGACGTCAGGGCACCGACCGGACACACGTCGACCAGATTGCCTGTCATCTCGGAGTGGATCGCCCGTTCGAGGGTGCTGATTTCCATGTGCTCGCCGCGGCCAAGGGCGCCGATCTCTTCGACCCCGGCGATTTCGGTGCAAAAACGGATGCAGCGGGTGCAATGGATGCACCGGGTCATGATCGTCTTGATCAACGGCCCCATGTACTTTTCCGGCACCGCACGCTTGTTCTCGGCGAAACGGCTGCGATCGGTGCCATAGGCCATCGCCTGATCCTGAAGGTCGCATTCGCCGCCCTGATCACAGATCGGGCAGTCGAGCGGGTGGTTGATGAGCAGAAATTCCATCACCCCCTGACGCGCCTTCTTCACCATCGGCGTATCGGTGCGGATGACCATGCCGTCGGCCACCGGCATGGCGCACGAAGCGATCGGTTTCGGTGCGCGTTCCATCTCGACCAGGCACATGCGGCAGTTGCCGGCGACCGACAGGCGCTCGTGATAGCAGAAGCGCGGTATCTCGACCCCGGCCAGTTCACAGGCCTGCAACACGTTGAGGCCGGCCGGAACCTCGATCTCGACCCCGTTGATGGTCAGTTTCGGCATCGTGCGTCTACTCCGCCGCCTGCTGCGTCTGTTTGTATTCGACGATCCGGCGCTCCAGCTCGGGCCGGAAATGCCGGATCAATCCCTGGACCGGCCACGCCGCAGCATCGCCCAGGGCACAGATCGTGTGCCCCTCGACCTCGCGGGTGACATCGAGCAGGGTGTCGATCTCCTCGATATCGGCCTGGCCGCGCACCATCCGGGTCAGTACCCGCCACATCCAGCCGGTGCCTTCGCGGCACGGCGTGCACTGGCCGCAGCTTTCATGCATGTAGAAATGCGACAGGTTGGCGATGGCGGCCACGATGTCGGTCGATTTGTCCATGACGATCACCGCCGCCGTGCCGAGACCGGATTTGACCTCGCGCAGGGAATCGAAATCCATCAAGACGCTGTCGCACACCGGCTTGGGAATGCACGGCACCGACGAGCCGCCGGGAATCACCGCCAGCAGGTTGTCCCAGCCGCCGCGCACGCCGCCGGCGTGGCGCTCGATCAGCTCGCGCAGCGGGATGCCCATTTCCTCTTCCACGTTGCACGGCTTGTTGACGTGGCCGGAGATGC
>RFLL01000372.1 GCA_003693905.1 Alphaproteobacteria bacterium | reverse complement strand
GGGCGCAAACACTCGTTCGACCGACGAATGGGAGATATCGCGCTCGTGCCACAGGGCGACGTTTTCCAGCGCCGGCGTCACCGCGGCGCGCACGATGCGCGCCAGCCCGGTCAGGTTCTCGCTCAGGATCGGGTTGCGCTTGTGCGGCATGGCCGACGAGCCCTTCTGCCCGGGAGCGAAATATTCCTCGACCTCGCGCACTTCGGTGCGTTGCAGGTGGCGGATCTCGATCGCCAGATTTTCGATCGAGCTGGCGATCACCCCGAGGGTGGCGAAGAACGCAGCGTGACGATCGCGCGGGATGACCTGGGTCGAGATCGGCTCGACGGCGAGGCCCATCTTCTCCGCCACGTAGGCTTCGACGAAGGGGTCGATGTTGGCGAAGGTGCCAACGGCGCCGGAGATGGCGCAGGTGGCGATCTCGGCGCGCGCCGCCTCGAGTCGGGTCCGGGCGCGGCGGAACGCGGCATAGTGGGAGGCGAGCTTGAGGCCGAAGGTGGTCGGCTCGGCGTGGATGCCGTGGCTGCGCCCGACGCAGATGGTTCGTTTGTGCTCGCAGGCGCGGGCCCTGAGGGCGCTCAGCAGGCGGTCGAGATCCTCGAGCAGTAGATCACTGGCCTGGGCCAGTTGCACCGCAAGGCAGGTGTCGAGAACGTCGGACGAGGTCATGCCCTGGTGTATGAAACGCGCCGGTTCGCCCACGTGCTCGGCCAGGTTGGTCAGAAACGCAATGACGTCGTGACGCACCTCGCGCTCGATGGCCTCGATGCGTTCGACCTCGAAGGCGCCCTTTTCCCACACCGCCCTGGCCGCTTCGGCCGGGATCACGCCCAGCCTGGCCTGGGCGTCGCAAGCGTGAGCCTCGATCTCGAACCAGATGCGGAAACGGTTTTCCGGCGCCCAGATGCGGGCCATTTCAGGGCGGCTGTAACGGGGAATCATCGACCTTGGATACTCCCGGTTGGCGGCGGCTGGTGTCGGTGATGCCGGTCGACTGGACGGCAGGGCGGTGCGGGATCTGCGATCCACCGGCTAACAAGCCGCAGCCGTACCATCGTGTCAACACTCGCACGGGCGCGAAGGGCGGTCCGGAAACGGGACCGGCAAAGGAAACAGCTGCAAGCGCGGGAGAGAGGGCAGGGTGGGTGCAGAGATTTGCACGGCGCGGACAGTCCCCCTACCTTGTAAGGCGTAACGCAGAAGCAGGAGGTCGATCGTCACCCATGTCCGATCGTCTTGCCCAACCGCTCGACCCGGTGCAGCAACGCCGCCACAAGCTGCGCAACCTGATGCAGTCGGCGCTGCTGCTGGGCGGCATGCTGGGCCTGCTGGCGATCAGTGCCTGGAGCATCGCCGGCCCCGACGGCGTGGTCTGGGTCGTCGGCGGCGCGATCTTCGCGCTCGCCTTCGGACCGCGGGTTTCGCCGCAATGGGTTCTGACGATGTATGGGGCGCGGCCGTTGCCGCCCGAGGCGGTTCCCGAGGGAGCGCGCATCGTTGCCGTCCTGGCCCGGCGCGCCGGCCTGTCGCGGGTGCCGCGGCTGTACTACGTGCCGAGCCCGATACTCAACGCCTTTGCCGTGGGCAACCGCGAGCAGGCGGTCATCGCGGTCACCGACGGGTTGTTGCGCACGCTCACCCTGCGCGAGCTGGCCGGCGTGCTGGCGCACGAAATCAGCCACATTCGCAACAACGACCTGTGGATCATGAGTCTGGCCGACATCATCAGCCGTCTGACCATGATGATGTCCTATGCCGGGATGATGCTGCTGATGGTCGGGTTGCCGGTTCTCCTTCTCGGCGGCACCGGCCTGCCGTGGCTGCTGATCGTGCTGCTGGTGTTCTCGCCGAGCGTGGTCAATCTGCTGCAACTCGCCCTGTCGCGGGCGCGCGAATTCGATGCCGATCTCGATGCCGCTGGCCTGACCGGTGATCCGCTCGGCCTGGCCTCGGCCCTGCGCAAGCTGGAGCTGTACCAGGGGCGGTTGTGGGAGCGCATTCTGCTGCCCGGTGCGCGCATTCCCGATCCGTCGCTGCTGCGCACGCACCCGCCGACCGAGGAACGCATCCGGCGCCTGCTGGAGTTGCGCCCGGCGGCGCCGCACCCGGACCTGGACGGCGGCGAACCGGTGCCGCTGCCGGCCGGCCTTACGCCGGTTTCGCGCCGCCCGCGTCTGCACCTGACCGGCGCCTGGTATTAGGAGACCCGGGGGGCCCGGGGTTCCGGGGCGGGAAAGGTCGTTTTTTCCCGGTCCGCGCCGGAACCGGGGGCAGCGCGCTCCCGAAGCCCGTTTCGAGCGATGCGCAGCCCTGGGCGGCTGCACCGGTGCCGTGTTCCCGGACAGGGCCGGTTCTGCTTCGTGCCGTACCGACCTTCTCGGTCTTGCCCGCAGCCCCCGGCCATTGCCATCCCCCAAAGCCTCGTCATCGTCCGGGACTCGCGTCCGTCGTCTCATTCAGGCGCCCGTTCCGTTTCCGGTCGCCGCTTGGACGAGATGGCACCTGTGAAAGGATGGCGGTGGGCCGGGTTCCGGTGCCTTCGATTGCTGTTTTATCGGGGGCTCCTGCGTGTTGCGCCCGGCAATCGGCGCGCCCGAGGGCGAGTCGTCCGGCAACCAGCGCGCCCGACAACCAATGCATCCGATGCATCTGGCAACCGATGCGCCCGGCAGCCGGTATGGTCGAGTTGATCCACGTCGCCGACTCAGGCAAAATAGATTTGCATATATAAAGATATCTTTATATATTT
>RFLL01000371.1 GCA_003693905.1 Alphaproteobacteria bacterium | reverse complement strand
CTGCACTGGCGGCATTGGCATGATCTGCCGCCGCCGGAGCTGCCCGCGTTCTTCGCAAACACCCTGCCCGCGGCCATCGACAATTTGCGCGCGCATCATGAACCCCTGGCCGCTGCGCTGCGCCGGCTCCGGTCGGTCGTTTCATCGCTTGGCCGGCTTGAGCCGGGCGCATTGGCCACGCTGACCGACTGGCTGGTTGAGCAGCCGTTCGAGACGCCGAACGATCGCCGCCGGCTGCTTGCCGAGTTCGACACGTTTCTCGATCACGCCTCGAGTCGCCAGACCGGGCCGTTCCGCACGCCGGCCTGCATTGACGAGTTGCTGGTGGCCCTGGCCGCGCCCGCGCCCGGCGAACGCCTTTACGATCCGTGCTTCGGGTTCGCCGGCATCCTGACCGCCGCCTGCCAGCGGGTGCAGCAGGCCGACCGCAAGGGATTCGCCCGCCAGGCCGCGCCCGCGCTCGAGATTGCCGGAGTCGAGATCCATCCCGAGGCCTTTGCCGTGGGTCTGGCCCGGCTGGTGTTGGCCGGGGTAACGCGGCCGCAGTTGGAACTGGGCAACAGCCTGGAACGCGAGAGTGCCGCCAATCCGCAAAAGGAGGGATTCGATGTCGTGGCCTGCAATCCGCCCTGGGGCGCGCGGCTTGAACCACGCGGGCTGGACCATTTCCCGGTGCGCACCACGGACAGCAGCGCGTTGTTTGTCCAGCACGCGCTGGCGCAACTGCGGCCGGACGGACGGGCGGTGATCGTTGTTCCCCAAGGGCTGCTCTTTCAATCCGGCCGCATGGCCGCGCTCCGGAAATGGCTGTTGGAACATCACCGGGTAGATGCGGTCATCAGCGTGCCGGAAGGCGCCTTTCTGCCGGTTACCGGCATCCGGGCCGCCCTTCTGGTGTTGCGGCGCAACGGCGGCCTCACCCGGCGCATTCGGATGGTGGACGGCGCCGCCTGGTTCGAGCCGCGCAAAGGCCGTGAACCGGCGCGCATCCAGCCCGAGCAAATCGAGGCATTGGCCGCAGCGGTGCGCGAGGCCCGTCCATCCGAGGCCGCCTGGGATGTCAACGCCGAGAGCCTCGCCGATTTCGACCACGACCTAACGCCGGTGCGCCGGGACCGAACGGCGCTCCAAGAGATCCTGGCATCCCTGGAGCGCGAACTGCCGGTGGCGCCGTTGAAAGATGTCTGTCGGATCATGGCCGGCGTGCAGGTGAAAGCGGACCTGCTGGTTGACCGGCCGGTGGGCGACGAGCCGGTGGCGTATGTGCGCATTGGCGATATCCAACACGGCGAGGCGAGCAAAGCAACCTCGTGGCTGACGCCCGAAGCCGCGTCCGAGCTGGGACCGCGGCACCGGTTGCGCACCGGCCAGGTCCTGGTGTGCCGGTCGGGCACGATCGGCAAGGCCGGCGTGGTGCGCAACGGCGCGGTGGGCGGCGTGGCCGCGAACGGCTTGTTTGTCCTCGAACCGGACGTCAGCCGGCTGGACCCGCATTTTCTGGCGGCGTATATAAACAGCCGCGAATGTCGCGCCTGGCTCGAAGCCAAGGCCGGGGGCGCGGTCATCAAGAGTCTCAAGAAACAGTTCGTGGAAGCGCTGCCGGCGCCATTGCCGCCGTTATTGGTGCAGCATCGGGTGGCCGCGGATGTGCGTGAGCATGGCGTGGACGCCCTCACCCAGTTGCTGCTGCTGTTGACGCGGGATGAGGATGATCCCCTGGCCCAATGGATGGACCGGGGTCAGCTTCTGTTGGAAGAAGCCGGCGGAGGCAAAGACGTGGATGCCTCACAGGTGGTGCGCTTGCGCGTGTTCGGTGCCGCGTTCGATCCCGTGCGCGCCTGGGTCAGTCCGGAGAACGAGGACCGTCCGCTATTGCCCTGGGCCCGACGGTTGATCGGCGTGGCCGATTTGTTCCGAGGTTCGGAGGAGGTGCCGCGCGGTCCGGCATTGCTGAGCCTGCTGCAACAGGGGCTCAGGGAATTGAGCGCCGCCGCCGCGGCCATCGCCGGACACACGCCCATGGAAGCCCGCGCACGGGAATTCACCGGGGAATGCGCGGCCCGACTCGAACAGGCCACGCGGTCGTTGCTCGAAGACGTGCGCGTGGTGGTTCAACCGAGAACCGAAAGCCTCCCGGCCGGGGAACGCACAACGGTCGCGTTCCGGGTGCACAACGAAGGGCCGCTGCCGCTGCGCAACTTTCACTTCAACTCACAGGAAGGCTTTTTCCCGGCAAGACCGGTGTTTTTGCCGGAACGCTCGCAGCAGACCCTGACCGCCGAAGTCCAGGCGCCGCCGCGAACAGGCCGGCATTCGCTGGTCATCGAGTGGACGGCCATGAGCCTGGACGGCACGACGCACGCAGGTCAGCAGGAAGTAGCGTTCGCGGTCCAGACGGCCGCGGCCGCTGAACCGGAGGTCGAGCTTGGCCTCAGTCCCTATTTCGTTTCCCAACCGGTCGGGCCGGAGCGGAGCGACGTATTTTTCGGACGGGAGAAGGTGCTCGAACAGATCAAGCGACAAATCCAAAGCGGCAACACCGTTCTGCTGGAGGGCAATCGCCGGGCCGGCAAGAGTTCGATCCTGCGGCATTTGGAAGGGCCGGATCCCATTCCGGGCTGGCTGGCGGTTTACAGCAGTTTTCAAGGCGCCACCGGCGACAATCGGACAGCAGGCATGCCCACGGAAACCGTCTGGCGCCTGCTGGCCCAGAG
>RFLL01000370.1 GCA_003693905.1 Alphaproteobacteria bacterium | reverse complement strand
TTCCAGTTCCGGGCCCATGAAGACCGCCTCCAGGACCGCCGCCCCTTCATCGTTGCCGACCAGCATGTTGGCGACGCGCAAGGCATACCGGTCCATGGCGCCGGATACGGGGATACCGAGATGATAGTAGCCGGGCCGGCCCAGGTCCTGCACCGAGGTCGCCAACCCGGGAGATACAACTTTAATTGCCATGAAGAGCCTCCGCGATCTTCGCGTTGTAGCCGTCGATGTCGGCATGGAACTCGTCGAGAGAAAAGGTGAACTCGCGCACCAGGGGGGCGAAACGCCCGGCCTCGACCTCGGCAACATCGTGGTCGTAGGCGGCACGGTCGATGGGCTTGAACTTGACGATGTCCCCCGGCTTGAAGAAGACCATGAAATCGCGCAGATAGCTGATCTCCTGCTTGGGGTCGAAGATGGGCATCGGCGTAATGCCGAACATCTGATATCCCCCTGCGCCGCGCACCGAATAGATGCAGGCGAAACAGCCGCCATAGCCGACGGTCAGCTTCGGCGTGTCGGTGCGCGGGCGCAGATATTTCGGCACTTCGATCTGCCGCGCCCGGTCGACCATCTGGAACATGAACGGCAGCCCGGCGACAAAACCGACCATGGTCACGAACCAGGGGGCACCGGAATGGGCTGCGATGAACGCATCGACGGATTCGAAGCCGTTGATGCGCGCGGCATATTCCAGATCGGTACTGTCCGGATCCTGATGGCGTTCGCGAAACCGCATCAGGGTCTCGTGCGTCCAGGGATCATTGTAGAAAACCGGAACCTCGATGATCCGCGTCTGGAGGACCGCCTCCGTCTTGTCGGCCGCCGATTCGAGGCCTTTGAGTTCCGCCAGCAGATCGTCGGGGCTGATCTGGTCCGGATCGAACTTGATCTGGTACGAAGCGTTGGCGGGGCAGATTTCGGTCACGCCCCTGATCCGGCTTTCGCGCACGGCATTGGTGATCGACAGGCTTTTGAAGAAGGCTTCGAGCGACATCTCTTCATCGACTTCGACGAAGATGTGTTCGTCGCCACCAAAGGAGTATCTCGTTTTCATGGGGGGTCGTCTCCTCGTGTCATGTCGGGGGCAGGCGATCGCGTTCAAGCCATTGCTCGAGAAATCTGGTATGGACGTTTGCATTACGCACGTCGTCATCGAGGACCAGAGCCTGGTGCAGGGATTTCGTCGTCTTGACGCCCGAAACGTCCAGCTCTCCCAGCGCTCTTTCCAGTCGATGCAGCGCGCTTGCGCGTGAATCGTCCCAGACGATCAACTTGCCGATCAGAGAATCGTAGAACGGGGGTATCGTGCAGCCCGGGTACAGCATGGTGTCGAAGCGCACGCCCGGCCCTCCAGGGATGATAAGGTCGTCGACGACCCCGGGCGCCGGCATGAAACCGTTGGCAGGATCTTCGGCGTTGATCCGGCATTCGATGGCATGTCCGGCGAGAGAAATATCCCCCTGACGCAGCCGCAGGGGCTCCCCCCGGGCGATCCGGATCATTTCCCGTACCAGGTCGATTCCGGTGACGAGTTCGGTCACGGGATGCTCGACCTGAATGCGGGTGTTCATCTCCAGGAAATAGAAGTCTCCGGTCTCATCGTCATAGAGAAATTCGAGCGTTCCCGCGCTGCGATAGCGGATGGATTGCGCCAGCGCGACCGCGGCGTCGCAGAGCTTCTGGCGGACGTCTTCGGGCAAGGTCGCCGCCGGCGCCTCTTCCCATACCTTCTGGCGGCGCCGTTGCAACGAACATTCGCGCTCGAAACAGTGTACGACCCGTTGTCCATCCCCCAGAACCTGGACTTCGATATGGCGGGCTCTGGGAATCAGTTTCTCGATATATATTCCGCCGTCGCCGAACGCCGCCCTGGCCTCGGTGCTGGCCTGGGGGGCGAGGCGTTCCAGTTCCGTGCGGTCGTTGGCGATGCGTATGCCCCGCCCGCCGCCGCCGGCGGTGGCCTTGATCAGGACCGGGAACCCGATATCTTCGGCCACGGCACAGGCGCTTTGCGGATCGTCCATGCGTCCAGTGCTGCCGGGTACGGTCGCAACGCCGGCTTTTGCCGCGATTTCCCGCGCCGTGATCTTGTCACCGAGAAGCCGGATCGTCGCAGGTGCGGGGCCGACGAAAACCAGTCCCGTCGTTTCCACGGCTTCGGCAAAATCGGCGTTCTCGGCCAGGAAGCCGTACCCGGGATGAACGGCGTCAGCACCGGTCTTCTGCGCTGCGGACAGAATCGCCTCGATGTTCAGGTAGGATCTGGCCGCCGCCGGCGGACCGATCTCCACGGCTTGGTCGGCGAGGCGAACGGCCAGCGAATCCGCATCAGCCTGGCTGTAAACCTGGATGGTGCGAATGCCGAGTTCGCGCGCTGCCCGGATAATGCGCACGGCAATTTCGCCACGGCTGGCAACAAGCAGGCGGTCGATCGTCATGACCGGATGCGGTCCCGCTCAGCCGTCGATTTCGAGAAGCGGCTGGCCGGCCGTGACCGCTTCTTCGTTCTCGACCAGAAACTTCACCACCTTGCCGGCGACATCGGATTTGACTTCGTGGAAGGACTTCATCACCTCGACAAGTCCGATCGTGTCGCCGGCTGCCACCGGATCGCCTTCCTTCTTGTAGGGTGGCTGATCGGGCGCGGGTTTCCTGTAGAACGTTCCCGGCAATGGTGAAAGAACCTGCTTGTTCGCCATGGATGATCCCTCTTCGTATCTGATATCGACAAAAGCAACCGCTCGATAAGCACCTGCTCGCATCTGGTGAGGGCCGGGGCGTCAACCGTCACCGCCTGTTCCCGCCCCCGCCTCAGGCCACTTCGGTCAGGTAGGGCATGACCGCCTGACGTATGGCCCGCGCCACTTCGATCGCGTTCGGCGTGTCGGAGTGTATGCATATGCAATTCGATCCGACGTCGATGTCGACGCCGTTGATCGATGTCGTCTTCCCTTCCTTGAGCGCGCGCAGACAGCGGCTGGCCGCCACCGCCGGGTCCACCGGCGCGTGTTCGCGCGTGATGATCAGACTGCCGTCGTCGGCATAGTCGAGATCGGCGTAGAATTCGGCGACGAAGCGGTGTCCGCGTGCGGTATAGATTTTTTCGTGCAGCGTGTTCTTCATGCCGAACAGCGGTACGCCGAAGACATCGGCGGCGTCGCAGATGGCATGGGCCACTTCCTCGTCACGCGCCGCCATGCCGTAAAGCGCGCCGTGCGGTTTGATATGGTTGAGCTCCATGCCCTCGGCCTTCAGAAACCCCACAAGTGCGCCGACCTGATAGATGATGATGTTGGCAAGTTCGTCACGGTCGATCTTCATCTCGCGGCGGCCGAATCCTTGCAGATCTGGAAGCGACGGGTGGGCGCCGACGCGCACGTTGTTGGCCTTGGCCAGTTGCACCGTGGCGCGCATGTGGTTGGGATCCGAGGCGTGGAAGCCGCAGGCGACGTTCGCGACGGAGATAAGCGGCATCATCTTTTCGTCTTCGCCCATCCTGTAGAGCCCGAAGCTCTCGCCCATGTCGCAGTTGATGGCGGTTGGCATTCTTTACTCCTTCGCAGTCCTTATCCGGGGCTCACGAGTGCCTCAGTCCTGAAGGTTGGCGATATAGCGAAGACGGAACTGATCAGCGACGACGGCGAGTATGAGCAGGGCACCGATCACCACGGTCTGAAGATAGGATTCGATGCGAGCGAGATTCATCCCGTTCTGAACCAGCCCGATGAAGATGGCGCCGAGAACGACGTTTTCGATACGGCCGACGCCGCCGCGCAGACTGACGCCCGCGATAACGCAGGCGGCAATCGATTCAAGCGGCATGTTCGCGCCGATATTGGCCTCGCCCGTATCAAGGCGCGCGGTCAGCAGAATGCCCGAGATCGCCGCCATGGCTCCGCACAGCACATAGGCCAGAAACAGCGTCAGCCTGGTGTTGATGCCCGACAGCCGCGCCGCCTTTATGTTGCCCCCGACGGCGTAGAAGTAGCGGCCGAGGCGGGTCCAGTTGACCACGAAATAGAGGACCATGATCAGAATGACTGTGACGAGAATCGGCGTCGGAATACCGAATACCGAACCGAAGCCGAAGACGTCTCCGAACTCCATCGGCATGCCGTAGACCGGAACGCCGCCGGTCATGTAGAGGGCGATGCCGAACCCGATCGAGGCCATGCCCAGACTCATCATGAAGGGGGAGACGTTGAAGACTGAAACGCCGATTCCGTTGACGACCCCGATGGCCGTACCGGCGGCGATCCCGGCCACGATCCCGATCAGGATCGACAGGCCGACGGCATCGGGCATGGCGGCATGGGCACCGGCCATCGCGGTGGCACCGACAACCGAGGTCAGGGCCAGAATGGTTCCCACCGACAGATCGAAACCGCCGGTCAACAGGGCAAACATCTGCCCCATGGACACGATCGTCAGATAGGTCGACTGGCGCACGACATTGAGCAGGTTGCGCCCGGTCAGGAAATTGTCCGACATGAACGTGAAGACGACGACCGCGATCAGCAGAAGAAAGGGCAGAACGCCCAGGCGCACGAAGGCCGACTGGATCCAATAGGTCGCCGAGCGGCCGGGCGCCGCTCCCGTTCCGTTCTCGCCGTTCGAAGTCACGCCGCCTCCCTCTCGAAACAGTGCCGCAGAACGCTTTCCTGGGAAATCTCATCGCCATGCAGTTCGGCCGCGATCGTGCCGCGGCACATGACGTAGACCCTGTTCGTCAGATGCAGGATTTCCGGCAGGTCCGATGAAATGAGCAGAATCGCCGCTCCCGCTTCGCACAGATCGCGTATGAACCGATAAATCGCAACGCGGGTGCCGACATCGACGCCGACCGTG
>RFLL01000369.1 GCA_003693905.1 Alphaproteobacteria bacterium | reverse complement strand
TCGCCGCTGTCACCGCCGGTCACTTCGACCACGTCGAGATCAAGGCCCCAGGCTTCGGCGATCCGGACCATGCGGTCGACGACGCCGCGAGGAATGACCACCAGATCCACCTTGAGGCGCTTGCGCTGCGGGTCGACTTCCTTGACCCGGTAATCGTAATAGACCTCCTGCGCCTTGAACGGCGTGTGGCGGTCCATCTCGAAGCCGAGCACTTCGCGCAGGTTTTCCGCCGCCGCGGCCGGCAGGTCGACCACGCGGCGCAGCACCTGGCCGCGCGGCAGACGCAGCGCAACCTGGGCCGAACGCATGCCGGCATTGTCGATGATGCGCGCCACCATGGCCCGCTGAGCATCGGCGCCCTCATTGCCTGCGGCGGCGCCATCTCCGGATTTCCCGGATTCCAGGGTCACCGCACCCAGGCGTTTCAGGTGCTTGCCGCGGGCTTCCGAAAAGGTGGCCTTGGATTCGGTGATTTCGACCACCAGGCGCTGGCGGCCCCGGCGCGCGGTTTCGCGCAGCTCGGCCGGGAGGCAGGCCCACAGTTCGGCCCCCCACCAGCGCAGAAATCGGGCGGCCCCTTGCCGGAACGAGGCGGGTATGATGGCCATTGTGCTCATGCAAGATGCCTTTGCCGCTGACGGAGCATGGCGACAGGGGCGCGCAGACCGGCCCTTCGGGGCCCGGCAGCGCGACGCATCCATCGTTCCATCATGGTGCCAATTCCTTAACAATTTTCCCAGATGATCCGGGCAATACTTGACCGGAACCACCACGAAACGCCCTGCGGGAGAGACCGAGATGCGGGTTCTCCAGGTCGAAGACGACGCTTCGACGGCCCACGCCGTGGAACAGATGCTGAACGCCGAGGGCCACGAATGCATCACCACCGCCTATGGCGAAGAGGCGATCGAACTGGCGCGCCGGGACGACTTCGATCTCGTGCTGCTCGACGTCATGCTGCCCGACATCGACGGCTACGAAGTTCTCAACCGCCTGCGCCGGGTCGAAGTCGCGGCTCCGGTGCTGTTCCAGTCGGGAATCGTCGCCAAGACCTTCACCGGCGAGGATCCGGGGTTCGGCACCGAGAATTTCCTGGTCAAGCCCTTCACCCGGGCCGAGCTGGCAGCCGGGATCGACGCCGCGATCCGCCATGCCCGGGCGAGCGCGGCCAACGTCGATTCCGAGACCAACGAAGCGCCCGAAGGCCCCGCCGGACCGGCGCAGCCTCCTGAGCTCGGCCGCCGCCGCCACCTGCGCAAACGGACGCTGAAGGCGGGGCAGATCGTGGCCCACAACGCGACCTTCGTCACCGACTGCCTGATTCTCAACATGTCGCCCGGAGGTGCCGCATTGCGACCGACCGAGTACCTGCATCTGCCGGCCACGTTCACCCTGCGCCTGCAATCGGGCGAACGCCACGCCTGCCGGGTGTGCTGGCGCCACGGCGACAAGGTCGGCGTGCGCTTCGTCGACGAGGCCCCGAACCCGGGCTGAGCCACGATCGGCGCCGGCGGTCATCGGTCCTGCTCCACGCGGGCCAGGCGCGGCTGGACGACAAACTCCGGCCACTGCCGGCCCCGTCCGGTCGCAAACTTCAGGCGCAGGGCGATCAGTGCCGGCAATCCCATGCGGCCGTCCCACTCTTCGTGCCATTCCGGCCGATCGGTGCCGTCGCGCTGGCCGTAGTAGGCGAATGCGGCCTCGCGCACGTCGTCGAGGAGAATCCGCCGCCCGCCGACCGGGGTTTCCTGCGCCTCCGGCATGTCGTCGAGTTCGCGCACCTGGTTCGGCCGGTAAAGACGCCACAACAATTCAAGACGCCTGTTCCCGTCCGGCCCCTCGCGCACGGCGATCTCGATCCGGTACAAACCGCCGACGCCAACGTGGGCGGGCACGATCGAGACGATGTGCAACCGATCCGATGTGCCGATGAAGGCAGGCAGCGTGCCGCTGACCGGTGCCACTGGCTCGGGCATCACGGCCTGGGTGATGTGACGACGCAGCAGACCCTGGATGGCCTCGATCTCGGCCTGCGCCTCGGCCTTGGCATCCCCGGCCTGCCACACCCGGGTGCCGAATCGCAGCCCGCCGAGCAGAGCGACCGAGACCAGACCGGCCAGGGTCAACGCAACCAGCATCTCGATCAACGTAAAGCCACGGCTGGCGCCGGTTCCATGCCGGGGGCCGCCGGGCAGAGCCGGGGTTGCGAAAGATGCAGGCGCACTCATTCGATCGGTCCCAGACGCACCGTGGTCAGGGTCACCGGCCGCTGCCGATCGACCGGCACCGTGACCTGAACCCGGTAAGCCAAAACTTCGGAGGTCAGAAGATCCTCCTCCCCGCCCCCGGGCAACGGGCCGATGGTCACCGTCCACGGCGTGCCGTCGGCGAACGTGCCGGTGTGCTCGCCTTCTTCGAGGGGTACGGTCATTCCGACCTCATCCAGTTTCGAGCGCGCGTACTGCACCGCCGCGGCCCGGGTCCCGGCCGCCTCGAGCCCCCGCAGACCACCCGAAAAAGCCCGTGACAGGGCGGTCATGGCGAAGGCCAAGATCGTGAAGGCGACGATCACCTCCAGCAGCGTGAAGCCGCCGTCCGATCGCCGACGCCGCAGCCGCCGCGTCATCACACCGAGATCGTCAGCGCGCATTGCCGTTCTGCTCCACAAGTCGCACCCGGCCGGTCAGCCAATCGACGATGACGTGATAGGCGCGGTGGTTGCGCTCCAGGGTGATCCGTCCCCCGGTCGCGGTCCCGTCGGGATAGAAGCGGATCGCCGCTGCGGCGTCGCCGAGGCGTTCGGATTGCGCCGCCACCATCGAGACGTCGAGATCGGGATCGAGCGCAGCCTGCAAATCGCCATCGAGGCTGTAGGCCTTGGCTTGCGTATCGACGACGAGCGTCGTTTCGCGATTGTCGCGTACCGCCCGGCTGCGCGCTTCGCGCAGGACCGCCGCCAGCTCGCGCGCCGCCGAACGCGCTTCGAACGTCGGTACGATACGGCTGAAGGCGATCGGCACCGCCGAGACCAGAAGCCCCATCACGAGCAGAACGACCAGAATCTCGATCAGGGTAAACCCGCCGCTGTGCGCCCGCGCCGCCACCTGCGTCACCGATCCCTACCAGTTGGTAATATCCGCATTCTCGCCATCGCCGCCTTCCGCACCGTCGGCCCCCAGACTGTAGAGGTCGAATTCGCCGTGTTCGCCGGGATAGCGATAGATGTAAGGCCGCCCCCACGGATCGGTCAGAGCATTGGATTTCTTGATGTAGGGGCCGTTCCACGCCTCGGCGTCGGCCGGGCGCTCCACCAGTGCCTGAAGACCTTCGTCCTCGCTGGGATAGCGGCCGACCTCCAGCCGATAGAGGTCGAGTACGCTACTCAGACGCTCGATCTGGATTTTCGCGGCATCGGATTTGGCCCCGCCGACATACTGGATCACCCGCGGCGCGGCGAAGGCGACGATCAGGCCGAGGATGACAAGGACGACCAGCAGCTCGACCAGGGTGAAGCCGCGCTGCCTCGCCCGCCTGCCGGTGCGCACGCCGCCCCCCCTCTTCGCCTCGTGGACAGTCGCCCCGTCGCACCGTACTTCAACCATCATGTCATCGCCTCTTCGCAACTATATGAAAACATTAAAACGGCAAATCATACACGCTCATGATGGCAGCCATCATCGAACCGATGATGACAGCAATCAGCAGGCCCAGCCCCAAGGTCACCGCCGGCACCAGCAGGGACAGCATGCGCTCCAGGGCGCGCTTGACCTCCTGATCGTAGATTTCGGCAATCCGCAGCAGCATGGCATCCAGATGCCCGGTCTCCTCGCCGACGCGCACGAGTTGCAGGGCAAGACCGGGAAAGACGCCGGTCTCGGCCAGCGGCGCCGACAGCCCTTCGCCTTTCGCCAAGCGCCCCTGTGCCTTGGCCACGGCCGTGGCGACGGCCCGATTGTCCAGGGTGTCGATGGTCATCGACATGGCGTTGAGCACGCTGACGCCGTTGCTCAGCAGCGTGCCGAGCGTGCGGCTGAACCGCGCCACTTCGACCTTGATCGTCAGATCGCCGATGACCGGCGCCCGGATGCGCCATGCATCCCAGCGCAACCGCCCGGTCGGCGTCGCGTTGTGTCGGCGGATAATCAGAACTGCGGCCAGCACGGCCGCCCCCAGAGCCCACCAGTAGGCGGCCAGGAAATCGGAGACGGCGATCACGACCCGGGTCGAGGTCGGCATCGCCGCCCCCGCGTCCTCGAACAGCGGCCGGAATTCGGGAATCACCGCCGTCATCAGCACAAACAGCGAGGCCGCCGCCATGAACACCACCAGGGCCGGATAACGCAGCGCCGCACGCACCGAATCGCGCAGGGCCTGGGCCCGCTCCAGGGTTTCAGCCAGACGCGCCAGAACCGCATCCAGCGATCCGCCGGCCTCGCCGGCGCGCACCATCCCGACGTAGTAGTTGGGAAACAGATCGGGATGCTCCTGCATCGCATCGGCCAGCGTCGCCCCGCCGCGGACCTGATCGCGCAGCGATTCCAGCACCACGCGCACCGGCGCCGCGGTGCCCAGTTCAAGCATGACCCCCAGAGCCCGGTCGAGTGGCAGACCGGCCTGAAGCAGGGTCGCCAGTTCGCGGGTCAACAGCGCCACATCGCGCCGCGACATGCGCTGCGAAACGCGGAACATGCGTGGCAGCGACGGTGCGGCACGAAGCGCCCGCGCCTGCTCCTCGGCGCGGATCGGCACTGCGCCCTGGGCATGCAGGTGCTCGACCACCGCGTCGCGGTTCGGCGCCTCGATCTCGCCCTCGATGATTTCGCCGTCGGCGGCAACCGCCTTGTAACTGAATTGCGGCATCACACTTCCCGGGTGACGCGCAGGACTTCCTCGACCGTCGTCAAACCGGCCAGCGCCTTTTCCATGCCGTCATCGAACATGGTGCGCATGCCCTCTTCGACCGCCGCGCGGTGCAGCTCCATCGCCTCGGCGCGGCGCAGAATGAGGCGGCGGATGGCATCGGTGACGACCAGAATCTCGATCAGGCTGCTGCGACCGCGAAAACCGGTGCCGTTGCATTCTTCGCACCCCTCGGCCTTGTAGAGGTAGATATCCGGCTCCGCGGTATAGCGGCGCAGACCGAGCTGCTCGACGATCTCCGGCAGCGCCGGTTCGCGGGTGCGGCAATTCGTGCACAAGGTGCGTACCAGACGTTGCGCGGCGACACCGTTGAGGGTCGAGGTCAGAAGATAGTCTTCTGCCCCCATGTCGAGCAGACGCGAAATCGTGCTGGCGGCATCGTTGGTGTGCAGAGTCGACAGCACCAGATGACCGGTCAGGGCCGCCTGAATGGCGATTTCCGCGGTTTCCGAATCCCGAATCTCGCCGATCATGATGATGTCCGGATCCTGGCGCAGGATCGAGCGCAGCACATTGGCGAACGACAGACCGATGCTCGGCTTGACCTGAATCTGATTGATGCCGTCGAGCTGGTATTCGATCGGATCCTCGACGGTCAGGATTTTCTTGTCGGGACTGTTGAGACGGACCAGCGAGGCATAAAGCGTCGTCGTCTTGCCGCTGCCGGTCGGCCCCGTCACCAGCACGATGCCGTGCGGGCGTTCGAGAATGCGCAGAAAGGTGTGCAGGGTACGGTCGCCCACGCCGAGAGCGGCAAGATCGAGCTGCACCCCGGTGCGGTCGAGCACCCGCAGTACGACGCCTTCGCCGTGCATGGTCGGCACCGTCGAGACGCGCAGGTCGATCGGCGTGCCGCGAATCGCCAGCTTGATGCGGCCGTCCTGGGGCAGACGGCGCTCGGCGATGTTCAACTTGGCCATGATCTTGATGCGCGAGACGATGGCGGCGCGAAAGCGGTTGGGGGGCGGCTCGATTTCGCGCAGCACGCCGTCGATGCGAAAACGCACGCGCAGCGCGGTTTCGAACGGCTCTATGTGAATGTCGGAGGCCCGCGCCTCGACCGCCCGGGTGATCAACTGATTGACCAGGCGGATGACCGGCGCCTCGCTGGCCAGATCGCGCAGGCGCTCGACATCGAGGTCGAGACCGTCGCCGAAATCCTCCGCCGTCGTCGATTGCGCACCGCCATCACCGGAATCGCGCGCGTAAAGGCGATCAATCGCCGCTTCCAGATCGCCCGGCGCGGCCACCCGCGGCAGCAGCGCCTTGCCGGCGACCATGCGCAAGGCATCGGCCGCGTACTGATTGAGCGGATCGGCCATGGCCACGACGAGGCCGTTGGCCTCTTCGGCGATGGGCAGAACCTGGGCCTCGCGCAGGAAGCGCGGGCTCAGCCTGTCCTTGAACAGCGGCTGATCGGGAAATTCGCGCGGGCTGACGATCGGCAGTTCAAGCTGTTCGGCGATGGCCGCCGCCATGTCGCGTTCCGAAACCAGGCCGAGCTTGGGCAACAGCGAGCTCAACCGCTCGCCGGTGTCGGTACGGATTCGCCGCGCCCGCTCCAGACCGGCGCGGTCGAGTTTGCCGCGCGCGATCAGGCGCTCGCCCAGCGCCTGCTCGTAATCCTCCAGATTGGTGACCACCGCCTGCAGGTTCATGCCCGCTCATCCATGCTGTTGGGCACACCTTGCCACCCCATGGCGCATGCCCCGCCCCGGGAACCGGGCATGACACGGGGGCACGCCTGGAAATGCGCCGCACTGTGCATCATGGCGCGCAAGGTTTAACAACTTTCTGCCCCGGCCCCGGCTCCGGCGCCGGTCCCGACCCCCGCCGCGACGCAGCCTGTCCGTTCGGCGCAATATAGCGTTAATCATGTCAGCCGTGCGTGACATCGTTGAAACAAACAAAGGCCGGGCGGCCCGCGCGGCTCCGCTTATGGCTTTTTCTGAGGAGATTATGGTTATCCTACTGTTAAGGGACCATAAAGCCATGTGATCCACAGCCCGGCGGCAAGATAGGGTCCGAACGGCAGCTCGCGCCCGCCGAGGCGCTCGCCCCGCAGCCGCGCCCGCAGGGCATGCGCCAGCAAGGCGGCAAGCGCCGCAATCAGCAGCCCTCCGGCCAGTCCCTGCCACCCCACCCAGGCGCCGCCGGCGGCCAGCAGCTTGGCATCACCGAGCCCGATGCCCTCGCGCCCGCGCAACCGGCCATAGAGCCAGCGCAGGGCCCAGATCGCAGCGAACCCCCCTACCGTCCCGATCACGTGATCGCCGAGGCGCCCCGGATCGACTGCCCAGGCGACGGCGAGCCCGGCGGGAACCAGCGGCAGAGTCAGTTCGTCCGGAAGGACCAGGTGACGGGCATCGATCCACGCCAGCGTCAGCAGCGTCCAGCCGAATCCGCTGCCGGCCCAGGCCAGCCACCCCGGCATCACCGCCAGGCTCCATACGGCAATGCCCAGAGCGGCCAGTTCGACGGCCGGATAGGCCGGCGAAATGGCGGCACCGCAATAGCCACACCGGCCACGGCGCATGACCCAGCCGAGAATCGGCACGAGATCAGCCCAGGACAGCACATGATCGCAGGCCGGACAGGCCGAGCGCACGAAACCGAACGGACGTCCCTGCGGCAGACGTGCGACGACGACACCGATGAAGCTGCCAACGCACGGGGCCGCGACAAGCAGCAGAACCCAATGATAGCGCAGGAGGTCCGTCATTCAGATGCCACGTCTTGCGGAGCGCGCCTTTCGGGGGGCATGCGCCCCCAGCGTGGCCTCTCTTACACCGCGCGCCGCGACGATGCCACCTGTCACCCGTGGCGGCCACCGGCGATGCGGGCGATTGACCTCGAACTGCGCCCTGTGGAACGGCTAAAATCGACCTCGGCTCATCCATCGAGCATCGACCCTGCCGATCTCTCGAACCTGGGGAGGCCCCACATGAGCGAGACCGTCTACCGCATCACCGAGGTCGTCGGCACCTCCGACACCTCGATCGAGGACGCGGTCGAAACCGCGATCGAAACCGCCGCCGGTACCCTGCGCCATCTCGACTGGTTCGAGGTCGGGCAGATCCGCGGCCGCATCGTCGATGGCGAAGTGCGCAACTATCAGGTCGCCGTGCGCCTGGGCTTTCGCTACGAGCCCTAGGCACACCGGCTTGACATCCCGGAGCGCTCGCCTGCAAATGGCACGGGCCTGAAAGGCTTGAGACGCAACCTGTAGCGTCTGAAGTAGCGTACGGTACCCGAGCGGGTCGGGGGCTGCGGGCCATCGCAGTCCTCTGTCCGGTATTTCGGAACAAAGGTATTGCGAAACAAACAGATAAAGACAGGGAGGACGATGATGAAGAAGACATGCGCGCTGACCCGGCGCGGGTTCCTCGGCGCGGCGGCGGCCGGGACCGCGATCGCGACCCTGGGCGGCTGGGTCCGCAGCGGCCATGCCGCCCCGGTCAAGGTCGCCGGCATCCACACCGTTCCCGTGGAAAACGCGTGGAACTCGCGCCTGCATCAGGCCATGCTCAATGCCGACAAGGCCGGCACGATCGAATACACCTTCTCCGAATCGGTGGCCAACACCGACTATGCGCGGGCGATGCGCCAGTATGCCGAATCCGGGGCGCAGCTCATCGTCGGCGAATCCTACGGTGTTGAACGCGAAGCGCGTCAGGTCGCCAAGGACTATCCCGAGACCGCGTTCCTGATGGGCTCCAGCGGCGGGCCGCAACCCGACAACTTCGGCGTTTTCGGCACCTGGAACCACGAAGCCGCCTATCTGACCGGCATCATGGCCGGCCACCTGACCAAATCCGGCATCCTGGGCGCGGTCGGCGGCTATCCGATTCCCGAGGTCAACCGCCTCATCAACGCCTTTCGCATCGGCGTGCGCGAGGTCAAGCCCGATGCCAAATTCCTGGTCGGCTTCATCGGCACCTGGTTTGATCCGCCGAAGGCCAAGGAGGCCGGCCTGGCGCAGATCGACGCCGGCGCCGACATTCTGTTCGGCGAGCGTATCGGTACCGCCGATGCGGCCAAGGAACGCGGCATCCTCGCCGTCGGTTCGCTGATCGACTACATCCCGCGCTATCCGGGCGTCGTCTTTGCCAACGCGATCTGGAATTTCGACCCGATTCTGGGGGCCGCGGTTGCCGATGTCGCCGCCGGCAAGCCGACCGGGCGCGATTACAGCCCGTACAGCTTCATGAAGTACGGCGGCAACGACGTGAACTACGATCCCGGGATCGTGCCCGCCGACGTCATCGCGACCGTGAAGAAAAAGCGTGCGGCCATCATCGCCGGCGAGTTCGAGGTTCCGATCGACGATTCGCAACCGACCTGAGGTCTGCCCTGACCCGTCGGCGGGGTGCGGCCCGTGCACCCCGCCGACGGCACTTTTCACCTTCAAAATCGCCTTCATGACCTGGCAGACCTCATGAGTGCACAGGAAATCGTCCTGCGCCTGAGCGCCATCACCAAACGCTTCGGTGATCTGGTCGCCAACGATGCCATCGACCTGACGCCGGCACGCGGCGAGGTGCTGGCCCTGCTGGGCGAAAACGGGGCCGGCAAGAC
>RFLL01000368.1 GCA_003693905.1 Alphaproteobacteria bacterium | reverse complement strand
GGTGCCGCGCCACGGCCGCCGCACCGCTTTCGCGTGCGTGCCGCCTTCGCCCACGCCAAGAAGGCGGGCCGGCGCGAATGGCTGCGCGCCCATCTGGAGGCGGACGACGCTCCGGATGGGCACGGCGGCTGGCGTGCCGTCAAATACCCGGCCGAGGGAGCCGGCATCCTGTCGTCGCTGGTCGCCGCCGACGGTCTGGTCGAACTGCCCGAGGATTTGACCGACGTCGCCCCCGGCACCGTGGTAGACTTCCTGCCCTTCAGCGAGGTGTGGACGTGAAGCTGTTGTATTTCGCCTGGCTCAAGACCATGACCGGCGTAGCCGAGGAAGAGGTGAGCCCGCCGCCCGAGGTGACGACGGTGGCGACGCTGCTCGACTGGTTGAAGGCGCGCGGCCCCGGGTTCGCCGAGGCGCTGGCCGACCCGGCGGCGGTACGCATCGCGATCAATCAGGAATACGCCCGGCCCGGCGATCCGGTGCGCCCGGATGACGAGGTGGCGCTGTTTCCACCGGTGACCGGCGGGTGAGAAAGGACGGGGAGGGCGCGCGGCCATGATCCGGATTCAGACCGATGACTTCGACGTCGGGGCGGAAATCGCGCGCCTGAGTTCCGGTCGCCACGGCATCGGCGGTGTCGTCGCCTTCGTCGGTCTGGTTCGCGACATGGTCGGCGAGCGGCCGATCGAGGCCATGACGCTGGAGCATTATCCGGGCATGAGCGAGAAGATGCTGGCCCGCATCGAAGCCGAGGCCCGGGCCCGCTGGCCGCTTGAAGACAGCCTCATCATCCACCGCGTCGGACGGCTGGAGCCGGGCGAGCGCATCGTTCTCGTCATCACCGCCAGCGCCCATCGCCAGGCGGCGTTCGAGGCGTGCCAGTTTCTGATCGACTGGCTGAAGACCAGGGCGCCGTTCTGGAAACTGGAAGAAACCGATGCCGGCGCGCACTGGGTCGCTGCGCGCGCCGACGACGATGCGGCCGCGGCGCGGTGGACGGTGCCGCCGGGGCGTGATCCCGAAGCCGCCGAATAGCGCTGAACGCAGACGGCGCCCGCCCGCTCGTCCGCCGGCCGTCCTTCTCCTTGCCCCGATTACGCCGCGCTGGCTTCCGCCGGATTGCGCACCGCGTTGGCATAGGCATCCATCAGCGTGCGCGTGACCTCGCCGACCTTGAAGGTATGGCCTTCGATCTCGCCGACCGGCGTCACCTCGGCCGCGGTACCGGTCAGGAAAACCTCCGACGTGTTGGCCAGTTCCTCGGGCAGGATCGCGCGCTCGACGACCTCGATGCCACGGGCGCGGGCGAGCTCGATCACCGTGCGCCGGGTGATGCCGTCGAGGAAGCAGTCGGGGATGGGGGTGTGCAGGACGCCGTCCTGGAGCAGGAAGATGTTGGCCCCCGTCGCCTCCGCGATCCGGCCGCGATAGTCGAGCATCAGGCAGTCGTGATAGCCTTTGGCCTCGGCCGCGTGCTTGGACATGGTACAGATCATGTACAGACCGGCGGCCTTGGAATGGACCGGCGCGCACTCCGGCGATGGGCGCCGGTAGGGGGCCCGCATCAGGCGGATTCCCTTGGCCCGCATCTCGGGGCTGAAGTAGCTCGGCCACGGCCACGCGGCGATGGCGACGTGGATCCGGGTTTCCTGCGCCGAGACGCCCATCATCTCGCTGCCGCGCCAGGCGACCGGGCGTACGTAGGCGTCGACCAGGCCGTTTTCGCGCAGAACGGCCATCGATGCCGCATTGATCTGCTCGACCGTGTAGGGAATCTCGAACCCCAGGATGTTCGCCGATGCGTGCAGACGCCGATGGTGCTCGTCCATCTTGAAGATGGCACCATTGTAAGCGCGCTCGCCTTCGAACACGCAGCTTGCATAATGCAGGCCGTGGCTGAGGATGTGCAGACGCGCCTCGCGCCATGGTATCAGTGCGCCGTCGAACCAGATGACGCCGTCGCGATCGTCGAACGGGATTATGGACATGAGTGCCCTCTATGGTTATTGCGCCCCGTCGGCCACACCGTGCGTCTTCCCGCCCGCACGATCCGGCAATCGGTGCCCTCGTTTACGCCCCGCAGATGTTCGCACCGAACGCGGCCGGTACGAATTGGCCGGACCCGTCGTCGGATCCATGACAGTCACGGCACCCGTGATGGTGATGGATCAGGACGATGATGTCTCGACCTCCCGCTTTGCGTAACATATTTAATCAAAAGCGGGTTGCAATGTGTAACATTCATGCGCCATATATGTCAACATGACTGACTTAAAAACCGGACCCAATCCGCTTTTCCTGCGCGAGGAGGAGCTGCGTCAAGCCATCGAGCTGCTGTATTTCGCCTATCGCGGGTTCACCGCCGAACCGGATGCGATTCTGGCCGAATACGGATTCGGCCGCGCCCATCACCGGGTGATCTATTTCGTCGGCCGTCACCCCGACATCACGGTAAGCGCGCTGCTGGCCATTCTCGGGATCACCAAGCAGAGCCTGTCGCGGGTGCTCGGCCAGTTGATCGCCGAAGGCTTCATCGCCCAGCGCCGCGGCGAGCGCGACCGGCGCCAGCGTCTGCTGCGCCTGACCGAGCGCGGCCAGGCCCTGGAGCAGCGCCTGACCGAAACCCAGCGCGCCCGCCTGGCCGCCGCCTTT
>RFLL01000367.1 GCA_003693905.1 Alphaproteobacteria bacterium | reverse complement strand
GCCAGACGCTGCGCCTCAAGGGACAGGGAGCCCCGGGCTCCGATGGCGCTCCGCCCGGCGATGCCTACGTCGAAATTCACATCCAGCCGCACGCCTTCTTCACGCGCAAGGACACCGACGTGCATCTCGAATTGCCGGTCACGCTTCAGGAGGCGGTGTGCGGCGCCACCGTGAGCGTACCCACCGTGCACGGAAGGGTGTCGATGCGCATTCCGCCGGGATCCAACACCGGCACGACCCTGCGTCTCAAAGGCCAGGGCATCGTCGAACGCAAGACGGGGACCAAGGGCGATCAATACGTAAAATTGAAGGTCGTGCTGCCCGGAACCATCGACCACGAATTGAAATCGTTTATCGAAAAATGGGGGCCGCGGCACCCTTACGATCCGCGGCGCAAGGCGGGAATGGCCTGAACGGCGTGCCCGCTCCGCCCCGCAGGCGAGCTCAGCAGCATTTCGATCGGCTGTTCCTGCACACCGCGCACCGCCTCGGCCAGGGCCGTCACCGCCGCACTCGCCGCCGGATCCCAGCCCTCTCCCGGCACCAGGCGCAGCTCAAGCGCGACGATCAGATCGGCCAGCGTGGCGCTTGTCAGATCGCGGCACAGCACCCAGCGGCCGCCGACCACGCGCTCGACGAACCCGGCCTGACGCAACTGCCGCAGCGCGGCATCGATTTCCGCCGGTGTGGCCGGCAGACGGGCGCCGAGACGGCGCTCGGGCAGCCGCTCTCCGGTGCGGCTGGCGGCACGCAGCCGTGCCAGCAGACTCAGCGCCAGGGCCAGGCGCGCCCCCGGTCCGATCGCCCCCGGCCCGCGGCGCTCGGCGGCGCGCCATTCCGGCAATGCCGCCGCGACCTCCGCCCCGAACAGGGTGACGGCCCACGACAGGTACATCCATACGAGAAAGATCGGCACCGTCGAAATCGCCCCATAGACAAGCTGGTAGGACGGGAAATGGCGGACATAGAGGCCGAAGGCGGCTTTCAGCGCCTCGAACAGGATGGCGGCGACCACACCGCCGGCAAACGCGTGTCCGGGGTGCACGCTGCGGTTGGGCACGACCAGATAGATCACGGCAAAGCCGAGTGCGGACAGCGTCATCGACAGCAGCCGGGCCAGCCCGAGAAGGCCGCCAAGAGCGGCGCTGTCGAACCACGCGGCCGCGGCAAAGGCATAACTCGAGATCGACAACGAGGCGCCGATGAACAGCGGTCCCAGAGTCAGCAGCGTCCAGTAGACGATTAGGCGCAGCGCCAGCGGTCGCGGCTCCGCCACCCGCCAGATTTCGTTGAACGCCCCCTGGATATTGGACATCAGCAGGATCGCAGTCAGGGCCAGGCCGAACAGACCCGGCGCCTTCATGCGACTGGCGTTGTCGATGAACGTGATCATGTAGTCGCTGATTTCGAGCCCGGTGTCGGGCAGCATGTTCTCGAACACGAAGCGTTGCAGTGCGAAGCGCCACTCTTCGAAGGCGGGGAACCCGGCCAGGAACGCCAGACCGACAGCCAGCAGCGGCACCAGCGCCAGCAGCGAAGCATAGCTGAGACCGGCGGCCTGACGCAGGGCACCGTCGGCCGCGAACCGCCGCGCCGTATAGGTCATGAAACGGGCCAGACGCCCGGCCCTGAGGGCAAAGCGCAACCACGCACGCCCGCGCGCCAACCAGCGATGCAGTCGTCGTCTGTCCATGGCCCGATCATACAGGGAAATTCCCCCGAATCGGGGCGAAATACGCACTCCATCTGGCGACAGGCGCGGTTTGACGGTTCCGGCCATTTGTGTAGGATGCCGCTCGGCCGCAACCCGGCCGATCAATTGCGGGGGCGCAAATGTCCGAAACCGAAGGACTGATGGCCGGCAAGCGCGGCCTTGTCATGGGCGTCGCCAACGACCGCTCGATCGCCTGGGGCATCGCCTCGAAGGTGCACGCGCACGGCGCCGAGCTTGCCTTTACCTATCAGGGGGAAACCCTGGAAAAGCGGGTGCGACCGCTGGCCGAATCGGTCGGCGCGCCTATCATCGCGCCGTGCGACGTTACCGATGACGCCAGCATCGACGCTGTTTTCCATGCCATTGCCGAACAGTGGGGCGGGCTGGATTTCGTGGTTCACGCCATCGCCTATTCAGACAAGGACGAGCTGAAAGGCAAGTACCTCAACACCAGCCGCGAGAATTTCCTGCGCAGCATGGATATTTCCTGCTACTCGTTCACCGCCGTGGCGCAGCGCGCGGTGCCGTTGATGAAGGACGGCGGCAGCCTGCTCACCCTCACCTACTACGGCGCCGAACGGGTGATGCCCCATTACAACGTGATGGGCGTGGCCAAGGCGGCGCTCGAATCCAGCGTGCGCTACCTCGCCGCCGACCTCGGCGACCAGAACATCCGCGTCAACGCCATCTCGGCCGGGCCGATCAAGACCTTGGCAGCCTCCGGGATCGGTGATTTTCGCTATATCCTGAAGTGGAACGAGTACAACTCGCCGCTGCGGCGCAACGTGACCATCGACGAGGTCGGCGGTGCGGCGCTGTACCTTCTGTCCGACCTGTCGAGCGGTGTGACCGGCGAGGTCCACCACGTCGATTCGGGCTATCATGTGGTCGGCATGCTGGCCACCGACGCGGCGCCGCAGCTTGCCGAGCTGCTGCGCGGGTTCACGCCGCATTCCTAGCAACGGCGTCATCCGGGCCCGCGCAAGGCCGGCCCGGCAACGCCGGACGATCGAAACAGGCCAGACGCGATGCCCGGAAACGCCTTCGGCCACATATTCCGGATCACCACCTGGGGCGAAAGCCACGGGCCCGAGATCGGCTGTGTCGTCGACGGCGTGCCGCCGCGCATTCCTCTGGTCGAGGCCGATATCCAGACCTTTCTCGACCGTCGCCGACCGGGACGCTCGCGCTTCACGACGCAGCGCCGCGAACCGGACAGCGTGCGCATCGTCTCGGGCACCTTCGAAG
>RFLL01000366.1 GCA_003693905.1 Alphaproteobacteria bacterium | reverse complement strand
GGTTTCGGCAGACCGTGGATCAGCTTCTCGGTCTGCCGAAACCGGTTATCCTGATCGCCATGGCGGCGATGGCGGCGGCGGTGTTCTGGATCGGCGGGCGCATCGAGGCCAGAAAGGGCGGTCCCATCACGGTCGAGGAGGTCGTCGCGTCGCCGCGGGATTGAACCCGGCGGTCGGTTCTTCGGGGCTTGGTCTTCGGGGCCTATTCTTCGAGCCGGGCGGCGATCTTCATGGCCAGGCCCATGGAGCCGTCGATCTTCAGCTTGCCCAGGGTATAGGCCAGCATCGGGTTGAGCGAGCCGTCGATCAGCTTGCGCAGATTGTCGGCGCTCACCCGGATGGTGCAGTCGGCGTCGTCGGCCGTCATGTCCGGAGCCAGGCTCGGCGGGTGCGCCGTCGCGTCGATGCCGATGCATCCCCCGGTGTCAAGGTCGAACAGGATACGGGCGTCAAGTCCGGCGAAATCGCCCAGCCGTTCTTCGATCGCCCGAGTCAGCGCGTCGACGTCTGCATTCATGGTCATGATGTCTGTTCCTCGCGGGTCGGCGTGCCGTGTTCGGGCGCCTGGTGCGCCGGCGTCTCGTGCACGGACGCATCATTCAGAGGTTCGGCCCCGTTATCGGCCGCCTGCGATTCGGCCACGGAAGCCACCAGAGCGCGGCGCAACGGCTTGCCGACCATCGTCTTGGGAATGTCCTCGACGAACTTGACGCGACGCGGAATCTCGAACGGGGCCAGGCGATCTTTCAGAAACGCCCGCAACTCGCCGGCGGTCAGCGTCAAACCGTCGTGCAGGCGCACGAACGCCTTGACCACTTCGCCGCGGTGGCGATCGGGCACACCGCACACGGCCACTTCGGCCACCGCCGGGTGCTGATAGATCGCCTCTTCGACCATGCGCGGATAGACGTTGAAGCCGCCGGAGATGATCAGATCCTTGATCCGGTCGATGATGTAGACGTAGCCGTCTTCGTCGATATAGCCGACATCGCCGGTATGCAACCGGCCATCGCGCAGTACGTTGCGGGTCTCGGCCTCCTGGTTCCAGTACCCGGCCATGACCTGCGGTCCGCGGATGCAGATCTCGCCCACCTCGCCGATCGGCAGAACCCGTTCAGGGTCATCAAGGGCGGTGATCTCGACCACGGTGCCGGGCAGCGGCAGTCCGGCGGCATTGGCCCTGGCGGAACCGTGCAACGGGTTGATCGTGCATACCGGTCCCGCCTCGGTCAGACCGTATCCTTCGACCAGGGTGCAGCCGGTGATCTCCTCGAACCGGGTCTTGATCGCCAGCGGCAACGGCGCACCGCCCGAGATGCAGTATTTCAGGCTCGACAGATCGTACTTTTCGCGCTCGCGGTGTTCGTTGATCGCCGAATAGATCGTCGGCACCCCCAGCAGTACCGTCGGCTTCTCGCGATCGATCAGGGCCAGGGTTTCCGCAACCTTGAAGCGCGGCAGCAGCAGCAGCTCCGCCCCGCACGACAATCCGACATTCATCACCCCGGTCATGCCGAAGACGTGAAACAGCGGCAGAATGGCCACGATGCGTTCGTGGCCGGGTTCGAGACCGGTCACCCACAGGCGGGTCTGGATCGCATTGGCATAAAGATTGGCGTGCGTGAGCATGGCGCCCTTGGGCGTGCCCGTGGTGCCGCCGGTGTACTGCAAAACGGCGATGTCGCGCGCCGGGTCGATCGCCACCGCAGCGGGAATGCCGTCGTTGTGGATCAGCCTGGTAAAGCGGACATGGGCGGGATCGTTGGGGATCGACGCCACCTCGCGGCGTTTGAACAGCGTGAACAGAGCCCGCTTGGGGAAATTCAGCGCCCCGCCCATCGAGCACACGATGATCTTCTCCAGGGGCGTATCGCGCAATCGGCGCGCGACCTTGGGATAGAGCGTATTCAGGTTCATGGTGATCATGAACCGCGCGCCCGAGTCGCGGATCTGGCGGGCGATCTCCGGCTCGGCATAGAGCGGATTGAAATTGACCACCGTGCCGCCGGCCTTGAGCACGGCGTAGTAGCAGATCACGTAATAGGCGGAATTGGGCAGGAACAGGCCGACATGCACGCCTTTGGTTACGCCCAGTTCCTGCAGGCCCTTGGCCGCGCGGGCAACCAGGTTGCCGACCTCGGCGTAGGTGTAACGGCGGCCGAGAAATTCCAGGCACGGCCGCTCGGGCCACGTCGTCACGGCCTCGTCGAACAGAGCATCGAGCGGCTTCGCAGCGATGTCGAGGTGCCAGCTCAGGCCTTCGGGATAGGATTTCTCCCACGGATGGGGGGCGGGCGGCGCGGGTTCCGGCGGCACAACCGGGGCCGAGCGGGACCGGAAGACGGCGATCAGCCCTCTGACCCGGTTGCGCAGGCCGGTCCACACCATTGCCATGCTTCGGTCCCTCTTCGCCCGTGAACGGCCCGGATGGCGAATCCATCCTCGGGAACCGCCACCCGGCCCCTTCAGTGGTCGCTCCCGCTCAAGCCTACACGATCTGTCATGAAGATTTGGTTACGGACCGTTAACCAGCCAACCCCCAGAGAGGCTTCGACGGCGCTGAACGGGGCCGCCGTCAATCGCCGCTGTCAAGGCCGACCGCACGCTTGTAGAGGTCGAGCAGCGTTTCCAGCTCCTGACGCTCGTCGCGGTCCATCTTGCGCAATTTGATGACCTGGCGCATGACCTTGGTATCGAAGCCGTTGCCCTTGGCTTCGGCGTAGACCTCGCGGATATCGGCGCTCAGCGCCGCCTTTTCTTCTTCCAGACGCTCGATCCGCTCGATGTAGGAACGCAGGCGTTCCGCCCCGATACCGCCGACGTCGGTCATGCGACACCCCTCCCCTTGTCCGGATGGAAACCAGTGAATCGCAACAATCGCCGGGCCCCTGCACGCGGCACCCGGCAAACGGGCGCGCACAGTAGCGTCCCGGCCCCGCCTGCTTCAATAGCAATGCGACGCAATACGCGATTGCCCCGATGTTTGATGATCGCCGCGGCTAGTGGTGGTCGCCGTGGATCTGGGCGTATTTCGCCATCTGCTCCGGCGTCGCCTCGGTCTGGTACTTCGCTTTCCACTCGGCGTACGGCATGCCGTAGATGATCTCGCGCGCCTGGTCGTAGTCGATTGCCAGCCCTCGTTCCTCGGCGG
>RFLL01000365.1 GCA_003693905.1 Alphaproteobacteria bacterium | reverse complement strand
TTGAAGACCACGACGTCGCCGCGCTGCGGCGGGCTGGCCCAGATGCGCCCCTCGAACAAGGGCAGACCCCAGGGCAGCGAATAGCGACTGTAGCCATACGAGAACTTCGAAACGAACAGATAATCGCCGACCAGAAGCGTCGGAATCATCGACCCCGACGGGATGTTGAACGGTTCGTAGGCGAACACCCGGATCACCAGGGCGATGAGTACCGCATAGATGACGGTGCGGACGGTCTCGCCGAAGGCGCTCGATTTCTTTTTCGACATTGAGTGGTCCATTGGCCTGTCGCGCTGTCGGATCAGAAGGTGGTACAAGGCCGCGCCCGAGTCCGGCAAGGGCGCGGCAGCGGCAGCCGGGTGCGGCGACAAGCCGACCGGCGGTTCATTGCGAGGGCGCCTCGGGTCCGCCAGAGTCGGCGACGGCCGAGATGATGACGATGGCCTGCGCCAGCGGGTAATCGTCGGTGAGAGTGACGTCGATCTGCGCCGTCATGCCGCGCGGCGTGATTTCGGCCAGGCGTCGCGCGGCGCCGTTGGTCAGTTTCATGGTCGGCTTGCCACTGGGCAGATTGACGACGCCGAGATCGCGCCAGTGGACACCGCGGCGCGGCACCCCGGTGCCCAGCGCCTTGGCGCAGGCTTCCTTGGCGGCGAAGCGCTTGGCATAGCTTGCCGCCCGCGCGGCGCGACGGTCCGATTTCGCCTGTTCGACCTCGGTGAACACCCGCTGGATGAAGCGTTCCCCGAACCGGTCCAGAGTCTTTTCGATCCGGCGGATGTCGATCAGATCGTTGCCGAGGCCAAGGATCATCGCACAAGACCGGTCGGCAAATCAGGCGCTGCGCGCGCCGGCGGCCTCGGCGCGGGCCTGGTCCATGAGGCTGCGCATGCGTTTGATGGCACTGTCCAGCCCGCAGAAGATGGCTTCGCCGATCAGGAAATGGCCGATGTTGAGTTCAACGACGCTGGGAATCGCGGCCACCGGGGCAACCGTGTCATAGGTCAGTCCGTGGCCGGCATGGCATTCCAGCCCCAGATCCTCGGCCACCCTGGCCGCTTCGACCAGGCGCGCCAGTTCTTCGCGGGCTTGGGCACCGCCGCGATCCTCCTGACAGGCTTCGCAGTAGGCGCCGGTGTGCAGCTCGACCACCGGCACGCCCAGCGCCGCTGCGGCTTCCAGTTGCACCGGATCGGGATCGACGAACAGGCTGACACGGATGCCGGCCTCGCGCAGCGCCTGGCAGTATGGTCGCAACTTCTCCAGCCCTCCGGCCACGTCGAGACCGCCTTCGGTGGTCACTTCCTGGCGTTTCTCGGGCACGATGCACGCCGCGTGCGGGGTATGGCGCAGCGCGATCGCCAGCATTTCCTCGGTCGCCGCGATTTCGAGGTTGAGCGGCAGATCGACGCCGTCGATCAGGCGGCTGATGTCGCCGTCCGAGATGTGCCGGCGATCCTCGCGCAGATGAGCGGTGATGCCGTCGGCCCCGGCCGCCGCCGCCAGACGCGCCGCGCGCACCGGATCCGGATGGCCGCCACCGCGCGCGTTGCGGATCGTTGCCACGTGATCGATATTCACCCCCAGGCGCAGATGTTGCATTGCTTACGATCCTTCCATCTTGCCGTCGGAGATGCGCTTGGCCGCCAACCGGCGCTGTCTGGTCCGCATCCTGCTGAAAATGCGCTGATGACGCAAAAGCTGATATTCCGCCACCGCGGCGCGAATCGGCCAGAAAAACGCAAACCAAGCCACTACGGCGGTCGGGATGCCGCCCACCGTCATCGGCCACAGGACCTCCATCGGATGGTTGAAAATGTAGTCGAAACTGAGGCCGTCGGGAAGCGTGGTGATGGCCGGCCCGCCCAGCAGCCAGTTCCCGAAGGTATAGGTCCAGGCCCAGATGAAGGGGAAGGTCCAAGGGTTGCCGACCACGGTGCCGATCGCCGAGGCGACCACGCTGCCCCGCACCAGCAGGGCCAGCAGCGCCGCGCCGATGAAGTGGAACCCGATGAACGGGGTAAAGGAAATCGCCGCGCCGCAGGCGAAGCCGGCGGCAATCCGGTACGGGGTCCCCGGCAGGCGCCGTACCCGGTGGGCAAGATAGGCCGTGGTCCGCCGCCAGCCCATGCGCGGCCACACCAGTTCCGCAAGCCGCCGCCGCCACGACAAGGGAACGCGTCGTCCGAACACGGCAAGGGGCTCCCGCGGCTCAGCGCCCTCGGTGCCGCATGCCGCGGCCGGGGTCCGCGGTGCACTCCGAGGTCGCTTGAGGGATGGCCCGGGAACCGGCCGGAGATGGAACTGGGAAGAGGGTCGGCGAGGTGATCCAGTGCGCCGTCATCAGTTCCGCGCCCGCTCGACCGAAGTGATTACCGGCATCGCCCGCAGCGCCGCGATGATGTCGCTGAGATGGCGGGCATCCTGAACCTCGACATCGACCAGCATTTCGAAAAAATCGACGGAGCGGTTGACGATCTTGAGGTTGCTGATGTTGCCCTGATTCTTGCCGATGATCGTCGACAGACTGCCCAGGCTGCCCGGTTCGTTGGCGATCACGACCTTCAGGCGCCCGATGTGCATGGCGCCGTTCATCTCTTCGTCCCAGGTCAGGTCGATCCAGCGCTCCGGCGTGTCCTGAAAGGCTTCCAGAGTCTCGCAATCGATCGTATGCACCGTCACCCCCTTGCCGGTGGTCACGATGCCGACAATCCGTTCACCGGGCAAGGGGTGGCAGCAATGGGCGAAGTGCACGGCCATGCCGGGGATCAGCCCCTTGATCGGCAGGCCCGTGGACTTGGTGGCAGCGGGACGGGTGCGGCTGCGCGCAAACGGCCACTTGCGCCGCAGGCGTGCCGGTGTGCGGGCGCCGGGAAAGACGGCAACCAGAACCTCGCGCGCCGTATGGGTGCCCTTGCCGACGGCGGCATAGAGGTCGTCGAGGCTG
This sequence comes from Alphaproteobacteria bacterium, assembly GCA_003693905.1. Classification (GTDB taxonomy): domain Bacteria; phylum Pseudomonadota; class Alphaproteobacteria; order Kiloniellales; family J153; genus J153. The sequence continues at coordinate 2,261 of RFLL01000365.1, read as the reverse complement.
TCCGCCTTGAAGCGCCTGAGAACTTCGTTCAGCGCCTTTTCGGTAAATTCGTACCCTTCCTCGCGGAACACCTTGTGCAGAAGCTGACGCCCGAGCTCGCAGTACTGTTCGCGCTCCTTCATGTGAATGAAGCGCCGGATGCGAGCCTTGGCCTTGCCGGTAACGACGAACTTTTCCCAGTCGGGCGACGGCGTCTGGTTCTTGGAGGTCAGGATTTCGACCTGATCGCCGTTCTGGAGCGGCGAGCGCAACGGCACGATGCGGCCGTTGACCTTGGCGCCGACACAGGTATCGCCGACCTCGGAATGCACGGCATAGGCGAAATCGACCGGCGTGGCGCCGCGCGGCAGGGCAATCAGATCACCCTTGGGCGTGAAGCAGAACACCTGATCCTGGAACATTTCCAGTTTGGTGTGTTCTAGGAATTCTTCCGGATTCGAAGCATGCTCTAGAATGTCCAGCAGTTCGCGCAGCCAGCGATACTGGCGGCCGTCGATCTGCATCGCGCCCTGCTTGTATTTCCAGTGTGCGGCGACGCCGAATTCTGCCACGTCGTGCATCTCGCGGGTGCGGATCTGCACCTCGATGCGCTGGCGTTCGGGGCCGATGATGCAGGTGTGCAGCGAGCGGTATCCGTTCGGTTTCGGCGTCGAGATGTAGTCCTTGAAGCGCCCGGGAACGACCGAATAATGGCTGTGCAGCACGCCCAGCGCCTGATAGCACTCGCCGATCGTCGTCACCACGATGCGGAACGCCATGATGTCCGAAAGCTGTTCGAACGCGACGTTCTTGTGCTGCATCTTTTTCCAGATCGAATAAGGGGTCTTCAGGCGGCCAGAGACCTCGGCCTCGATCCCTTCTTCGTCGAGCGCGCGCTTCAACTGGTCGATGATGGTGTTGGGCAGGGTTTCGCCGTGCCGGCGCAGAAATTCGAGACGGTTGAGAATCGACTGCCGGCCGTCGGGGTTGAGCTCGGCGAATGCCAGGTCCTGCAATTCATCCTTGAACCGCTGCATGCCCAGACGCTCGGCCAGCGGGGCGTAGATTTCCATCGTCTCGCGGGCGATGCGACGGCGCTTCTCCGGGTCGCGGACATAGTTGAGGGTGCGCATGTTGTGGAGCCGGTCGGCCAGCTTGACGAGAAGGACGCGGATGTCCTCCGACATGGCCAGAACCAGCTTGCGGAAATTCTCCGCCGCCTTGGTCTGCTCCGATTGCAGTTCCAGCCGCGACAGCTTGGTCACGCCGTCAACCAGCCGCGCGATGTCGCGCCCGAACAGGCGTTCGATATCTTCGAGTGAGGCCTCGGTATCCTCGACCAGGTCGTGCAGCAGCGCGGTGATGATCGAATTGTGATCGAGCTTGAGCTCGGTCAGGATGCCGGCAACTTCGATCGGGTGGGAAAAATACGGATCGCCGGATTCACGCACCTGCGATCCGTGCATCTTCATGGCATAGACATAGGCCCGGTTCAGCGCCTCTTCATCAGCGCCCGGGTCATAGCGCTTGACCCGTTCAACCAGTTCGAACTGCCGCATCATGACAGGGCCGCCCGGCGGCTGTACGCCGCCGACCTCCGCCGTAGATCGGATCCCTGACCCCATGCTGCCCGGCCCCGTGTCGTCGGGCGCTTGCGCGGAGCGGGCCGACACGGAAGGCAAGCCGACAGAGGGAAAGGGGGCGGTCCCGCCGTCAGGCTCCTCCGGTTTCGTCGCTGCCTTCGTCGCCGCCATCGCCCACAGCCGTGGTAGCGGTGGCGGATTCCCCCTCCTCCGCGCCGCCAGGTGCTGCCTGCTCTGGATTCGGGCTGCCGGGGGCCAAGGCTTCAGCCGCCAGAGCCTCGGCACCGGTTCCCATCGACATTTCCGACAGGTCGAAATCGACGGTTTCCTCTTCGATCTCGTCGACTTCGACGTGCTTCTGCAACCCTTGAATCAGGGCGCCTTTCAAGGCGTCCAGACTGACCGTCTCCTCGGCGATTTCACGCAACGCGATTACCGGGTTCTTGTCGTTGTCACGATCGACCGTAAGCGGTGCCCCGCTCGAAATCTCACGCGCCCGCTGCGCTGCCAGCAGGACCAGTTCGAAGCGGTTCGGAACCTTGACGACGCAATCTTCAACCGTAACGCGGGCCATTTAGGTGGATACTCCTGAAATTCCTGTATGAATAGGGGTCACGGACGCCGATTTCCCAGCAATATATGAACGCCGCAAGGGGAAGGCAAGGCGATTGCCGGCCCCGAGGGGCTGCCGAGGGGCTC
>RFLL01000364.1 GCA_003693905.1 Alphaproteobacteria bacterium | reverse complement strand
TTGTCCATACCGGGCGCATCTATCCCGGCCGCCGCGACCCGACCCCGGCGTTTCGTGCCGCGCGCGAGCTGGACGGGTCGGTTCCTCTTCGCTTCGTGTTCTACGGCGCGCAGGAAGAGCGCATCGTGCCCCTGGCCGACGCCTGCGGCGTGGCCCACCTGGTCGAAGTGCACGGCCACGTGCCGTACGGAGAATCCCTGGCGGCGCAGCGTGCGGCCGACATTCTGCTGTTCATGCAGTGGAACGACCCGCGCGAACAGGGCAACATCCCCGGCAAGCTGTTCGAGTACCTGGCCATGCGGCGGCCGATTCTCGGTCTCGGTCTGGAAGACGGCGTGCCGGCCGCGATCATCCGCGAACGCGGCGCCGGATTCTTCGGCAACGATCCGCGGGCCATTGCCGCCCGGTTGCGCGCCTGGGCCGAGCAGAAACGCACCACCGGTGAAATCGCTCCGCTGCCGGCTTGCGTCCATGCCGGTCTGGCGCGCGACGAGCAGTTCGTCGCCCTGGAGGATTTCCTCGCCGGTCTGTGTGCCGCCCCCTTGTCCGATTCAACGGCCCTTCAGCATCCATGAGCAAGATCCTTGAACGAGCCGCCCGCCGCCTGGAGCGTGATTCGACCCTGATCGCCAAACGCGCCGTACAGGCGCTGCGTCCGGCGCGGCGCGGACGCGACGGCAAGACCGTTCTGTTCGTCAGCGGCGTACAGCGCTCCGGTACCGAAATGATGATGCAGGTGCTGGAGCGCAGCTTCGAGACCGACATGTTCCACGAAAGCGACGCCCGTGCGTTCGCGGACTATCAGATGCGCGAGCGGGCGGTGATCCATCGTCTGGTCGATGAATCGCGCGCCCCGGTGGTGGTCATCAAGGCCCTGTGCGAAGCGCAGGAGCTGAGGTCCCTGCTCGACGAATTCGCCCCGGCCAAGGCACTGTGGGCGGTGCGACGCTACGAGGACATGATCAACTCGCACCTCAGGAAATGGACCGGCTGTCCGCAGACGATCGGCGATATCGTGGCCGACCGCAATGCGGCCGCCTGGCGCGGCCGCGGCATGTCGGATGAAACGCATGCGCTGGTGTCTCGGTATTACCACCCGGACATGACCCCGGCCTCGGCGGTCGCCCTGTTCTGGGTCTTCCGCAACCGGCTGTTCTTCGAGCAGGGATTCGACACAGACGAGCGCGTCCTGGTGGTGCGTTACGAGCCTCTGGTGCGCGATCCGATCGCCGGCTTCGGTCGCATCTTCGAGTTCGCGGGCCTGAAATTCTCGCCGCGCTTCGTGCATGACGTCCACGCCGGTTCGATCGGCAAGCAGCGTCCGCCGGATATCGAACCGGCAATCCGTGAATTGTGCGACGAGATGATTGCGCGCTACGACGCGGTGGCCGGGACATGAGCATGGTCCGCCATCGCAGCGATGCCGGGAGTACTTCGCAGAATCCGGTGGCCGCTTCGGCCGCCGGCGGAGACGGCCGCCTGCCGGTTCTGTTCCTTGCCTGTTCGTCGTTCTCGGGATCGACCCTGCTGTCGTTTCTGCTCAACACCCATCCCGAGATCACGACCGTCGGCCATACCATCGGCTGGCGCTACACGCCGGGAGAACGGTTCTACTGTTCGTGCAGCGCGCTGCTCGAAGCGTGCGCCTTTTGGCGCCACGTCGCCGATGCGTTTGCGGCTGCCGGCCTGCCGTTCAGCTTCCACGATTTCGGCACCCGCTATCAGATCGTCGGCAACGACCGCCTCAACCGCTATCTGACGGCGCAGCTTCCGCGGCTGCGCGGCGACCGGGTCGAGGCGCTGCGCGACCGGCTGGTGGCCGCCGTGCCGGCATGGCGCCGCCGTTTGGCGCTTCAGGACCGTGCCAACGAGACCCTGATGCGCGCCGCGATGGCCTATTCCGGGGCCCGGGTCTATGTCGACAATACCCACAGCCCTTACCGCCTGTGGCATCTGGCGCGAGGTCCGGGGCTCGACCTTTCGGTCGCCTATCTGGTGCGCGATATCCGCGGCACCGTCTATTCCTATATGAAGAACCACGGTTGGGACGTGCGCAACGCGACGCGGATCTGGCTCGACGAGCAGGCTAACATCCTGCGTATCGGAGCGCGGTTCCCGCGCTTCATGACGGTTCATTACGACGACCTGTGCGAACGCACCGAAGATACCCTGGCGGCATTGCACGCTTTCGTCGGTGTTGCGCCGCATCGCTTCGACGGCGATTTCGGCGCCGTCGAGCATCACATTCTCGGCAACGTCATGCGCTTCGGCGCCAAGCGCATTGCCAAGGACGAACGCTGGCGAAGTGCGCTCGACCGGCGCGACATCGCCTATATCGAAACTGCGGCGCGGCGCTTCATCGCACGCCGGCCCGGCCATCCCCTCGGCGACATCTTGCGCCGTCACCTGAACGACGATTGAAAGTGAAAGCGGTCCCGCTGTCCATGTCACAGTCCCAATCGCGCGCCACCTTGCCGATCATTCACCTCGTCGCGGCGGCGCGCCCCAATTTCATGAAGATCGCGCCGCTCTATCATGCGCTGGCTCGCGAATCGTGGTGCACCCCGGTTCTGGTCCATACCGGGCAGCATTACGACGCCGACATGTCGGACAATTTCCTGCGCGATCTGAAGCTGCCGACGCCGCACCATCACCTCAACGTCGGCAGCGGCAGCCATGCCGAACAGACGGCCGGCGTGATGGTGGCTTACGAGGCCCTGTGCCTGCGCCAGCGCCCGGCGTGGGCCGTGGTCGCGGGCGACGTCAACTCGACGGTGGCTTGTGCGCTGGCGGCGACCAAGCTGCATGTTCCGATCGCCCACCTCGAAGCCGGTCTGCGCAGCGGCGACCGGCGCATGCCGGAAGAAATCAACCGCATCGTCACCGATGCCATCGCCGATCTGCTGTGGACGCCATCGCCGGACGGGGATGAAAACCTGCGTCGCGAGGGCGTGCCCGATTCGCGGACCGAACGGGTCGGGAACATCATGATCGATTCC
>RFLL01000363.1 GCA_003693905.1 Alphaproteobacteria bacterium | reverse complement strand
GACGGTGCCGAACAGGTTGACCAGCACCGGCATGTCGTAAGGCCGGCCGTCTTCGCGCACCACGTTCTCGAACAGCACCGCCGGCCCGCCTTCGGCCAGCAGGCGGGTCTGGATTTCCGTCATCTCGAGGACCGGCGACACCGGCGCGCCGACGCGCACCAGGCGCCCCGCGGCCTCCAGGCGGTCCATGAAATCGCGCAGCGAATTGTACGGCATGGCGGGGACGTCGTTCCTCGACCGGTTGCTGGAAGTCGTCTGTCGGGACGCCCATCACGCCCGCCTCGCGACGCCCGGTCAAGGGGCCGGTCGCGGGCCTGGGCGGGGGCGGTCTCGAAAATGTCCCTTGAATTTCTCCTTTATGCTTTCATAAGACAGCCTGGATATGCTTGAACCGGTTGCGATCTCTGGGCGAATCGCCGAACCGGGTTCGCACGAGCAGGGCTGTGCGCCGCCGCGGGCGCGCATGTACCGCGGCACACGAAGGGTGCTGTTTCGAGAGGCATCGGCATGGGAATATTCTGGGTGGTCGGTGGCGAATACAAGGACACCGCCTTCAACGAACTGGTTCATGACACCGAAACATGGATCGGACCGTTTCAGGACTACGAATCGGCCCGCCAGGAATGGCTCAAGCATGCGTGGCAGAGCGTTGACAACTGCAACGTACGCTACCGGATCGAGCGGATCGACACCGATCAGCCGCCCCCCTGCACCGACTGACGGTCGCGTCGATGCCGTGGCCGCTGCCCGACGACGAGGCGGAGCTTGTACATCTCGCCAAGTCGTACCCGTTCGCTGCACCTGAAGGCTCCTATCTGTTCAGCAACGGCAAGGCCCGGCCGCTGGCGGCCGCAAGTCGGGACGACGATCCGTTCGCCGGACGCACGCCGGTCATCGCCCACGGATCGAACCGGTCCCCGGCCCAGCTTCGCCGCAAGTTCGGTCGCGACGGCGAAATCCCGGTCACGCGGGCGTGGCTGGCCGATTATGACGTCGTTTATTCGGCCCATGTGACGCGCTACGGCTCGGTCGCGGCCAATCTGCACCATGTACCGGGTGTGCGGGTCGCGGTTTTCGTGACGTGGCTGAATGCGGCGCAGTTGGCCCGCATGCACGAGACCGAACTGGGTGGCGAAAACTATCGCTTCGGGCGGTTGAGCGGGATCGATCTTGTCGTGGAGGCGGGCGGTGAAGCGATGCCGGCATTGGACGAGGCATGGGTGTACCTGTCGACGCGCGGCTGTCTGGCCATCGAAGGGGCGCCCGTCGGTCTGGCCGCAGTGGCAGCGCACGGGCGTCCGCACCGGGCGCTTGATCAGGAGGCGTTGCTGAGCTGGCTGTGGCGGCGCCATCGCCACCGGCCCGACCTCGGCCTTGACGGCTTCATCCTCGAAAACATTCGCAATGCCGGCCGCCGCGCCGCCCTCACCGCGACGCTGGCGGCCGAGGCGATGCCCATGGCGGCGCCGCATTTCCGCGCCGATGACTGAGCGCCCTCAGCCGGCCGCGATCGCTCCCAGAAGTCCAGCCAGAAACAGCCAGCCGACGATGCGGTTGGCGCGAAACCGGGCCAGACAGTTGTCCGGGTCGTCAGGATCAAGGGTGATCACCTGCCAGGCAAGGTGTGCGGCGGCTGCCGCGCATCCCAGATAGGCCGGCCAGGCAAGCCCGGCGGCGGCTACGGACACGACCATGAGGCCCGTTGCCGCGGCGTAGAAGCCCGCCAGCCACGGCCGGGTATGCGCCCCCAGACGCAGCGCCGTCGATTTGACCCCCACCAAGGCATCGTCCTCCTTGTCCTGGTGGGCGTAGATCGTGTCGTAGCCGAGCGTCCATGCCAGCCCGGCCAGATACAGCCACACCGCCGGCGGATCGAGCGACCCGGTTTGCGCTGCCCAGCCCATCAGCGCCCCCCAGTTGAAGGTGAGGCCGAGCCATGCCTGCGGCCAGTAGGTGATCCGCTTCATGAACGGATAGGCGGCGACCAGCAGCAACGATGCCGCGCCCAGAGCCACCGTGAAGCCGTTGAACTGCACCAGGACGAGCAGGCCGATCAGCAGTTGCCCGACGAGGAAGACCCAGGCGCGCGATACCGGGATTTCGCCGCTGGCGATGGGACGGGTCGCGGTGCGCGCCACCCGGGCATCCACATCGCGGTCGACGATATCGTTGTAGGTGCACCCGGCGCCGCGCATGACCAGGGCACCGATCGCAAACAGGATCGCCGACGCCGGATCGGGCCAGCGGCCGGCAGCGCCGGCGGCCAGGGTCATGCCCCACCAGCACGGGAACAGCAGCAGCCAGGTTCCGATCGGCCGGTCGATGCGTATCAGGCGCAGATACGGGCGCACGGGCCGCGGTGCGAGGCGCAGAAGCCAGTGGTGTTCGCGGATGTCGCTGGCTGCGATGGTTCCATGCGGGGCGGCGATCTTGCTTGTCATGGGGCCGCGGAGATCCGACGTGTATAATGAACGCGTATAATGGGTGTGCGGTGCGAGGAACCTGCGTATTACGCACCTCGGCCGCGGCCGACTCAAGCCCGCGCGGGCGTTTCCTCCATGTCGCGTGTCGTCAGGATCACAGCCCATGTCGTCCGCCGCCGTTGCCACCCGCCTTTACATCGCGGCCGATCTGTCCGAAGGGATCGAAATCGGCCTCGATCATGCGCGTGCCCATTATCTGCGCAGCGTCCTGCGTCTCGAACGCGGTGCCGCGGTCGCGATCTTCAACGAGCGCGACGGCGAATGGCTGGCGCGGATCGCGGCCCTGGGACGCGGGTTCTGTGCGCTGGCCGTCGAGACCCGTCTGCGCGCGCCCGGGCCAACGCCCGACCTGTGGCTCGTCTTTGCCCCGATCAAGCGCGCCCGTATCGACTTCGTGGCCGAGAAGGCGACGGAATTGGGGTGTGCCGTGCTGCAACCGGTCCTCACCCGCTATACCGCGGTCAGTCGTGTCAACTGCGAACGTCTGGCCGCCAACGCCCGCGAAGCGGCCGAGCAATGCGGCCGTCTCAGCGTGCCCGAGGTGCGCGCCCCGGTCGCGCTCGACGCCCTGATCGCGCACTGGCCGCGGGAACGGCGGGTGCTTCTGTGTGCCGAAACCGGACAGGCGCGCCCGATCGCCGAAGTGCTGGCCGGGCTTCGTCCCGGCGGTACGTGCGCCGGCCCTGCACCCGGGAGCGAAGGATCCGGCGGTGATCCGGAGCCGTGGGCCGTCATGACCGGACCGGAGGGCGGCTTTGCAGAAACCGAACTTGACGCCCTGAGGCAACTGCCTTTTGTTATTCCGGTCGGCTTGGGGCCACGTCTGTTGCGGGCGGATACCGCGGCGATCGCGGCCCTGGCGTGCTGGCAGGCGTGGCTCGGCGATGGCTGGATGCGGCCGCCGGGGCGTGCCGAACCCTTCGTCGCTCCGTAAGGGGTCCCCGCAATCTCGGCCAAGGCTTCTGCGCCGCCGCCTCCTGCCTACGGGAACACCGCCCATGTCCGGACCACAACAAACAACGGGCGAGCCGGTCGCCGGCGTTGCGGATCTGGTCGCCTACCTGGAGGCCGGGTGCAAACCGGCCGCCGACTGGCGGATCGGAACCGAGCACGAGAAATTTGCCTACACCACGGATGATCTGCGCCGCATCCCTTACGACGGTCCGCGCGGCGTCCGGGCCATCCTCGAAGCGCTGGTCGAACGCTTCGGCTGGCAGCCGGTCTTCGAAGGGGAAAACCCGATCGCCCTGAGCGCCGAAGACGGATGCAGCATCTCGCTGGAGCCGGGCGGGCAGATCGAGCTGTCCGGCGCGCCGCTGGAGACCATTCATCAGACCTGCGACGAGGTCCACACCCATCTGGCCCAGACCAAGGCGGTGTGCGAGGCGCTGGGGATCATTCTGGTCGGAATCGGGTTCGAGCCGAAGTGGCGGCGCGAGGATATCCCGTGGATGCCCAAGGGGCGCTACAAGATCATGCGCGCGTACATGCCGACCAAGGGCGATCTCGGCCTCGACATGATGCTGCGTACGTGTACGGTCCAGGTCAATCTGGACTTTTCGTCCGAGGCCGACATGGTCAGGAAGTTTCGCGTCGGCCTGGCATTGCAGCCGGTGGCAACGGCCCTGTTCGCCAACTCGCCGTTCACCGAAGGCCGACCGAACGGGTATCTCAGCTACCGCAGCCACGTGTGGACCGGGACCGATCCCGATCGCTGCGGCATCATGCCGTTCGTATTCGAGGACGGCATGGGCTTCGAGCGCTATGTCGAACACGCGCTCGACGTGCCGATGTATTTCGTCTACCGCGACGGTCGCTATATCGACGCCAGCGGCCAGTCGTTCCGCGATTTCCTCGACGGACGGCTGCCGGCGCTGCCGGGCGAGCGCCCGACCACCAGCGATTGGGCCGATCATCTCTCGACGCTGTTCCCCGAGGTGCGGCTGAAGCGGTTTCTGGAGATGCGCGGCGCCGACGGCGGGCCGTGGAACAGCATCTGCGGTCTGCCGGCCCTGTGGGTGGGACTGCTTTATGATTCGACGGCGCTCGATGCCGCCTGGGATCTGGTCAAGGACTGGACGGCGGAGGAGCATGCCACCCTGCGCGCCGCGGTGCCGCGCTACGGTCTCAAGGCCCCCTTCCGCACCACCACCCTGCTCGATGTTGCCCGCGAAACCCTGGCCATCGCCGAAGCCGGCCTCAAGGCGCGGGCGCGGCTCGACGGCGGCGGCCTCGACGAATCCCATTTCCTCGCCGATCTGCGCGAGATCGTGGCCGGCGGACCGACTCCGGCCGAGGGGCTGCTGGCCGCCTACCACGGCCCGTGGGGCGGCGACATCGACAAGCTGTTCGCCGATATCGCGTACTGAACGGGTGCCGGGACAACAGTACCGGGCCAGAAGCCCCCGACGAGGAAGAGCCGCGGCTGGGGGACCGCGGCTCTTTGGGGTACAAGGGTACTTGTCTAGGGGAAGGGTTAGGTAGGCGTATTCAACCCGACAGGTCTTAAGGAATGGTTAACGGCGCCGGGAGCCGGGCTCAGGCCGCGGTGCCGCCGACGGTCAGGCGCTCGACGAGCAGGGTCGGCTGGCCGACCCCGACCGGCACGCCCTGGCCGTCCTTGCCGCAGGTGCCGATGCCGTCGTCCAGCTTCATGTCGTTGCCGATCATCCTGACCCGGGTCAGCACGTCGGGGCCGTTGCCGATCAGAGTTGCGCCCTTGACCGGCGGTCCCTTGCGGCCGTTCTCGATCAGATAGGCCTCGGTGCACGAAAAGACGAACTTGCCCGAGGTGATGTCGACCTGGCCGCCGCCGAAATTGGCGGCATAGAGCCCGTTGCCGACCGCGGCGATGATTTCGTCCGGGTCCTTGTCGCCGGCCAGCATGTAGGTGTTGGTCATGCGCGGAATCGGGATGTGGGCATAGGACTGGCGCCGCCCGTTGCCGGTCGGCGTCATGCCCATCAGGCGCGCGTTCTGCCGGTCCTGCATGTAGCCGACCAGGATGCCGTCCTCGATCAGGGTCGTGCACTGGCTCGGCGTCCCCTCGTCGTCGATGGTCAGCGATCCGCGGCGCGTGGGCAGGGTACCGTCGTCGACCACGGTGACCCCGGGGGCGGCGACCCGTTCGCCCATCAGGCCGGCGAAGGCGGACGTCTTCTTGCGGTTGAAGTCGCCTTCCAGGCCGTGACCGATCGCCTCATGCAGCAGAATGCCGGGCCAGCCGGGGCCGAGAACGACCGGCATTTCCCCGGCCGGGGCCTCGATCGCCTCCAGGTTGACCAGAGCCTGGCGCAGGGCCTCGTCGACCGCATGGCGCCAGTAGGCGGGCGCGATCAGGGTATCGAAGGTGATGCGCCCGCCACCGCCATAGCTGCCGCTTTCCATCCGCTCGCCGTCACCGACCACCACCGCCACGTTGAGACGCACCAGGGGGCGGATGTCGGCGCTGCGCTCGCCGCCGACGCGCACGATCTGGACCGCCTGCCATTCGCCGGCCAGCGAGACCGAGACCTGCCGCACCCGCGGGTCGCGGCCGCGGGCATAGGCGTCGATTTCGGACAGGAGCGCGACCTTGGCCTCGAAGGCCACGCCGGACAGGGGGTTGGCATCGGTGTAGAGGGTGCGGTTGGTGCGCGTCGGCCCTTCGGCCATGGTGCCGCCGTATCCCGCGAGCACCGCCCGGACGGCTTTGGCGGCGCGCCGAATCGCCGCTTCCGACAGCTCGCTGGCGTGGGCATAGCCGGCCGCTTCGCCGGCGACGCTGCGCAGGCCGAAGCCCTGGGAGGTATCGAAACTGGCGCTTTTGAGCCGGCCGTCGTCGAAGCTCAGGCTCTCCGACTGGCAGTATTCGAGGAAGAGTTCGCCGTCGTCGGCGCCGTGCAGGGTCTCCTCGACGATCGCTTCGATGCGCGCGCGTTCAAGGCCGGCCCGGTTGTAGAACAGGTCGTCGGTGGCGGCGATATGGGACATGGGACAGGTTCCGTCGCTACTGGTGGCCATCGGGTTTCCATCATATAGGCCCTCGGCGGCGCAAAATACACCTGTTGCCGCAAGGGGCGGGACAGGAAGCGGGGGAAATGCCGGTTGCACGCGCCGGCATTTGTTGGCCATTGTGCCCGCGGCCACTGCATCCGCAGGGGCGAAAGCCATGGTAGTCGTAAAAGCCATGGTAGTCGTAGTCGTAACGGAGCCGGCCCATGTCGCCCAGCGATCTTCGCGACCATCCGCTGCGCCACGTTCTGACGGAAGAGCTTCACGCCCGACCGTTCGCGCGCCTGGTGGCGCCGCAGCGCGCGACCCATCTGGCGCTTCTTTCAGGCGAGGGCACGGCGACGGATGATCGCGCCCATGTCGCGGCCCTGTGCGCCCGCTTCGGGGCACCGCCGCCGGCGGCGGATTCGACCCATCACATGGTGGTGATCGGACCGCTGACCCTGAAATGGGAGCGCCATACCGAATTCTCCAGCTACACGTTCTTCTGGCAGCCTGCGGACGACGATGTCGCTGCCGCGGCGCCGCTCGGCGAGGTGTTTTCGCGCACCGCGCTCGATTTCGTTCCCCGCGACTGGCTGGAAACGCTGCCCGGTGAGCTTCTGGTCGGTGTTCACCTGGCGATTCTGCCGCGCGACACGCCGGCCCCCGATCCCGACGACGTGGCGCGGCTGTTCGGGACCGACAACCTGGCCGGCAGCCTGGTGTCCAGCGAGGCGGCGGCGATATTCCTTGATTTCCGGATCCACGACGACGGGTTCGAGCGCATCCTGATACACGACCGGGGGATGCGCCCGCGCCAGGCCGGCCGGTTGGTGCAGCGCCTGTTCGAGATCGCCACCTATCGCACCACCGCGCTGCTGGCTCTGCCGGTGGCGCGCCGTTATGGGCTGGAACTCAGCGAAGCCGGCAAGCGGCTGACCGAAATGACCAGCCAGTTGGCGCATATCGCGGGGCTGGAAGACGAACGACGGCTGCTTGCGTCCCTGACCGGGCTGTGGGCCCAGGTCGAGCGCGTAGCGGCCGAGGCCAGCTATCGTTTCGGCGCCGCGCGCGCCTACTATGCCCTGGTGCAGCGGCGCGTCGAAGAGCTGCGCGAGCAACGTATTGCCGGCTTGCAGACGGTGCGCGAGTTCCTCGACCGCCGCCTGGCACCGGCGATGCGCACGTGCCAGGCGACAGCGGAGCGTCTGGATACGCTTTCGCAGCGCATTGCGCGGGCCAGCGATCTGTTGCGTACCCGGGTCGATATCCAGCTTGAAGCTCAGAACAGCGACCTGTTGCGGTCCATGAACCGTCGGGTCGAACTTCAGCTCCGCCTGCAGCAGACGGTCGAAGGACTGTCGGTGGCGGCCATCAGCTACTACCTTGTCGGTCTGATCTATTATGCCGCCAAGGGGGCCAAGACCGCGGGGCTGCCGCTGGCTCCCGATTTCGTGGCCGGTGCCGCGATTCCCATCGTGGTGACGGCGGTCGCGGTCGGCCTGTGGCGATTCCGGCGTCGCCTGCACCGGTTGCATCGGCAGGCTCGGGAGGAGGAGCATTGAGTTTGCGCCCGCCGGCGCGGACCGGGCGGGGGGAGACCGTTCAATCCGCGTGGTCGATCCGGGACTTAGGATCGGGGCTTGATTTTCACTCCGACACACGGCACTCAGGAACCGAGCGACTGTCACGAATGCATTGTCAGGGATGGTCTCACGCTCTTGTGAGGCCCCGATTCCCTTGGTATACCTTGCGCCCGCCGGGGACAGGGTACGTTCAGCGGAACCTCCGCGATTTTTCGGTTGCAGGGTTCGGGAGCCGCGAAGACCGGAAATTGATGGCCGAATTGGCCGGCTCGCCTCCACATGCGGGCTGTGGCGGTCCCGCCAAAGGGAAAGAAGCTCCTTGACGAAAGAAAAGTATAAAGCATACGGACCCAATTACGGGGGAATGAGACGAAAATGAGCCTTCTACGACGGATCGGCGGCTGCGCGGCGGCTGTGTTGGCGTTTGCGGGCTTGGCGCAGGCGGTTCTGGCCGCACCGCCACGCAACTGGCAGATGAATCTGAACGAACCCGCTTCGCCGACGATGGAGCGGATCGTCGAGTTTCACAATCTGTTGCTTGTGGTCATCACCCTGATTTCTGTCTTCGTTCTGGCCCTGCTGCTCTACGTCATGTTCCGCTTCTCCGAGAAGCGCAACCCGACGCCGTCGAAGACCACACACAACACGGTTCTGGAGGTCCTGTGGACTACGATACCGGTGATCATCCTGGTGATCATCGCAATCCCCTCGTTCAAACTGCTCTACTACGCCGATCGGGTCGAGAACGCCGACATGACCCTCAAGGCGATCGGCCGGCAGTGGTACTGGAGCTACGAGTACCCGGACAACGGCAATTTCACCTTCGATTCGGTCCTCGTGGCCGATGAGGATCTGGAGGACGGCCAGCCACGCCTGTTGACCCCCGACAACATGGTCGTCGTGCCGGTCAACACCAAGGTCCGCCTTCTGGTGACCGCCAGCGACGTGCTGCATTCGTTTGCTCTGCCGGCCCTGGGCGTGAAGCTCGATGCGGTTCCGGGTCGAATCAACGAAACCTGGTTCGAGGTCACCCGCGAAGGGACCTATTACGGGCAGTGTTCGGAAATCTGCGGTACCGGGCACGCCTACATGCCGATCGCCGTCAAGGCGGTGTCGAAGGCCGAGTTCGAGCGTTGGGTCGCAAAGGCCAAGGAAGAGTTCGCCCGGGTCGATGCACCCGAGGCGACGACCCATCTGGCCCAGGTGGGCACGCAGAGCACGGCGGAAGCCGCGAGCGCGAACTAGTTTTTCGGAGGGGACCCAACCGTCATGGCGCAGACGCATAGCAACGTTCACGAGCATCACGATCACAAGCCGGGCTTTTTCGTCCGCTGGTTCTGTTCGACCAATCACAAGGACATCGGCACACTCTACCTGCTGTTTGCGGTGATCGCCGGGCTGATCGGCGGCTTCTTCTCGCTGATCATGCGCCTCGAATTGCAGGAACCGGGTGTTCAGTACCTGCTGAGCGACGGCGTTGCCGACGGTCAGATGTGGAACGTCATCATCACCGCCCATGGCCTGATCATGGTGTTCTTCGTCGTCATGCCGGCGTTGATCGGCGGTTTCGGCAACTGGTTCGTGCCGATGATGATCGGAGCGCCGGACATGGCCTTCCCGCGCATGAACAACATTTCGTTCTGGTTGCTGGTACCGGCGTTCCTGCTGCTGCTCGGTTCCGCCTTCGTCGGTCAGGGCGCGGGGACGAGCTGGGTCATCTATCCGCCGCTTTCATCCTCGCTCGGCCATCCCGGACCTTCGGTCGACATGGCCATTTTCGCGCTGCATCTGGCCGGCGCATCGTCGATTCTCGGCGCCATCAACTTCATCACCACCATCTTCAACATGCGCGCGCCGGGGATGACTCTGCACAAGATGCCGCTGTTCGTGTGGTCGATCCTGGTCACCGCGTTTCTGCTGCTGCTGTCGCTGCCGGTCCTCGGCGGGGCCATCACCATGCTGCTCACCGACCGCAACTTCGGCACCACCTTCTTTGATCCGGCCGGTGGCGGCGACCCGATCCTGTTCCAGCATCTGTTCTGGTTCTTCGGCCATCCCGAAGTCTACATCATGATCCTGCCGGGCTTCGGGATCATCAGCATGATCGTTTCGACGTTCAGCCGCAAACCGGTGTTCGGCTATCTGGGCATGGCCTACGCCATGGTGGCCATCGGCTTCGTCGGTTTCATCGTGTGGGCGCACCACATGTACACGGTTGGTCTCGACGTCGATACGCGGGCCTATTTCACGGCCGCAACGATGGTCATCGCGGTGCCGACGGGGATCAAGATCTTCTCGTGGATCGCGACCATGTGGGGCGGCAGCATCCGCTTCACCACGCCGATGCTGTGGGCGATCGGGTTCATCTTCCTGTTCACCCTCGGCGGTGTCACCGGTGTCGTCCTGGCCAACGCGGGCATGGATATTTCACTGCATGACACCTATTACGTCGTGGCCCACTTCCACTATGTGCTGAGTCTGGGCGCGGTGTTTGCGATCTTCGCCGGGTTCTACTACTGGATTCCGAAGATGACCGGGCGGCTGTATCCGGAATGGGCCGGCAAGCTGCACTTCTGGTCCACGTTCGTCGGCGTCAATCTGACCTTCTTCCCGATGCACTTCCTCGGTCTGGCCGGGATGCCGCGGCGTTACATCGACTATCCGGATGCCTTCGCCGGATGGAACATGGTCGCTTCCTACGGTTCCTACATCAGCGTCGCCTCGACGGTGTTCTTCGTCGGCGTGGCGCTCTATACGCTGTTCGCCGGCCGCCGGGCGGAGGCCAATCCGTGGGGCGAAGGGGCGACCACTCTGGAATGGACCGTGCCTTCGCCGGCGCCGTTCCATACCTTTGAAGTGCTGCCGCAGATCCGCTAGCGCCGTCGGCCCGGGCGTTCCTGCACGGTGCGCCCGGGCCGTCGCCGGCGGTATCTGGTTTTGATGATCGGATGGCTGGCCCGTGAGCGATACGTCCCTTGAAGCAGGCTGTACGAGTGCCGCCGGTGTCGTGGCCGATGCGGGCGCGCAGGGCGCGCGCGTGGTCGACTTCGTGGAGCTGCTCAAGCCGCGGGTGATGTCGCTGGTAGTTTTTACCGGGCTGGCCGGCCTCGTCGTTGCG
>RFLL01000362.1 GCA_003693905.1 Alphaproteobacteria bacterium | reverse complement strand
GACCATGATATCAGCACCCATCTCCGCCGCCTCAAGCAGCAGGGCTTCGCCGATCGGCCCCACACCCGGCGTAAAGGCCCAGGTGCGCGCGGTGATCCCGTGCGCGGCCAGATAACGGGCCAGATCGCTCGGCTCCGCACTCCGGGACCCGTCGCGCGCGGTCAGCACGAACACCTTGTCGGCCCTGGACAGGAGCGGCAGGGTCATCGCCACGGCACGGACCGATTCGCGCGATCCGTTCCACGCCACCGCTACCGACTTGCAGACATCGGCAACCGGCTTGGCCGGTACCAGGCATACCGGTCGACCGCTGTCGAACAGCGCTGCATCGAATGCGGGTGAAAGATCCTCCCCGCCCTGTGCGGTACCCTCGCCGCTGCGCGCCATCACGATCAGATCGTGCAACCGGCCGCGACGGACGATCTCGTCGATCTCGCGCCCGACGACGTGCTGAAACGAGACCACGAACCGACCCGGTTCCGGTGCCGAAACAGGTTCCACCACCGGCAGGCCGGCACTCACGCAGTGCTGCTCATAGAGCGCTCGCGCCGTCTCGCGGCGACGGGCCGCTTCTTCCTGAAGCGATTGCATGATCTGTTCCAAGGCGGCGCCGGACATCCCTTCACCGACCACGGGAACAGTGCCGGCGACGTCGATTTCGACATGGAGCAGGTCGACGCGCGCCTGATGACGCCGTCCGAAATACAGGGCGGCGCTCAGAGCGGCCTCGCTGCCGGGTCCTCCGTCAAGTGTGGCCAGAATGGTCGCCAGGGACATGGGAGTCCTCCTCTCTGCACCGCGCGGGCGACGCGCCCACGGCGTCCAAGGATCTTCGATGACCGTGACAGCCGCCCCCGCCCGGCACATTGATCTTCATCAAAGATGTCAAAGATCGGAAAAGGGCGCCGGCCGGGTGCTTCAGCACGGGCATGTCGCAGGATCAGGCGAACTGGGCCGGCACCTGCTCCAGGCCGGCCGGGTCCTGGTGGATGATAACCTCGGCATCCGGATAGGCGGCGCGCAATGCCGCCTCGACCGTATCGGCGATTTCATGGGCACGGTACAGGCTCATGTCGCCGTCCATCTCGATATGCACCTGGATGAAGATCCTGGGTCCTGAAACCCGGGTGCGCAAATCATGCAGCGCCGTCACTTCGCGGTGGGCGAGAACGATCTGCTTGATCCGTTCGCGTTCGGCATCCGGCAGCTCGCGGTCCATCAGCATGTCCATCGCCCCGCGCGCGATGATCCACGCCGTACGCAGGATATAGGCGGCAATCGCGATCCCGAACAGCGGATCGGCGTAGATCCAGCCCAGTTGCGCACTCAGCACCAGGGCGACGATGACCGCGGCGTTGACCAGAAGGTCGCCGACGTAATGCAGGGAATCGGCGCGGATCGCGACCGAGCCGGTCCGGCGCACCACATGGGCCTGGAACCGAGTCAACGCGAAGGTCACGACGATGGCAAAGACCATGACCCCGATCCCGACCTCGCCGCGCTGAACCGGCTGCGGCTC
Source organism: Alphaproteobacteria bacterium (assembly GCA_003693905.1). GTDB lineage: Bacteria > Pseudomonadota > Alphaproteobacteria > Kiloniellales > J153 > J153. The sequence goes on along the minus strand of RFLL01000362.1, from coordinate 2,392 downwards.
GTACAGACGCTGCCCGGCCTCGATGACCAGAAAAAGTGCCGATCCGGCGATGAACGTGGACTGGCCGAGGGCGGCCAGCGGTTCCGCCTTGCCGTGACCGAAGCGGTGTTCCCGATCGGGCGGCGCCAGGGCGTGGCGCACGGCGAACAGGTTGACGAGCGATGCCGCCGCATCGAGCAGGGAATCGATCAGCGTCGACAGCAGACTGACCGAATCGGTCAACACCCAGGCGGCGAACTTGACGACGATCAGGGTCCCTGCCACCGAGACCGAGGCGTAGGTCGCCAGCCGCATCAGACGGTCGTTCGCCGCGCGCCCCCCAGCCGGGGGCGGTGGCGGCGAATCCGGGGAGACCGGCCTCGATTGCGTTCTGTCGCCCATCGTACGCGAAGATTCCGTCATGACGCTGTTTTTTCGACCCTTGCCACCGGCACGCCCCCGTACGGTTGCGCCCCCGGAGAGCATCATACGCCATCGCCGCGGGAGCGGGTGTCCTTACGGAAACAGGCGTTCGGTACGCCAGCCGCCATCCTCGCGATGATAGACGAGGCGATCGTGAAGGCGGAATCGGCCCTGCTGCCAGAACTCGATGCGCAGCGGCGCGATGCGGAACCCCGACCAGTACGGCGGGCGCGGCACCTTGCCCACGGCGAATTTCAGCGCGTATTCGGCGACCCGCTTTTCCAGCTCGAAACGGCCCTTGAGGGGGCGCGATTGCAGGCTCGCCCAAGCTCCGATGCGGCTTTCGCGTGGGCGCGAATCGAAGTAGGCATCGGCCTCAGCATCGTCGACCTGAACAACCGGCCCCTCGATGCGGACCTGCCGGGCGAGCGATTTCCAATGGAACACCGCCGCCGCCTTGGGGTTGGCCCGCAGGTGCTGTCCTTTGCGGCTTTCCAGATTGGTGAAGAACGTGAAGCCGCGTTCGTCCACGCCCTTGAGCAGAACCATGCGCACCGCGGGCATGCCGTCCGGGGCCACCGTCGCCAGAGCCATGGCATTGGGATCGTTGGGCTCGCTGGCGCCAGCCTCGTCCAGCCAGTCCTTGAACGCGGCGATCGGATCGGCCGGAGGTTGTCTGTCGAACATGCCCGCTTCTTTCCCGCTCATCCCCTTTTGCCGCCGTTCCGGGGGCATTGGGGATGTGTTTGCAAATGGTGTCGTATAACCGATCGGAATACCATATATGTCTAGTGTGTATCCGAACATTCTTGAAGGGGCAAAAATCATGCGATTCAGGACCTTGCTTGCCGTGGCGGCGATCGCCCTGACGACTGCGGCGTGCGCCCAGAACGGCCAGTACGGACAGAAGCAGACGATCGGCGCCCTGGGCGGCGCGGCTCTCGGCGGCTGGGCCGGATCGACCATCGGCAAAGGCTCCGGCCGACTGGCCGCCACCGCCGCCGGGGCCCTGATCGGGGCTCTGGTCGGCAGTGAAATCGGCCGCTCGCTGGACGAGTTGGACCGGTTGAAAGCACAGCAGGCCTATACCCAGGCAACCACCGCCCCGATCGGTCAGACGATCAGGTGGAGCAACCCGAAAAGCGGCAACCACGGCACCGTGACCCCGGTGCGCGAAGGCACCAAGGCGGATACTGGCGAATACTGCCGCGAATTCCAGCAGACGGTGGTCATCGGCGGCCGTGAAGAAGAGGCCTACGGCATCGCCTGCCGCAAACCCGACGGTACCTGGGAAGTCCAGTAGCAGTTTCCCGTCATCAAGGGGCTGAGGGGGTCGGTGAAGATCCGCACGGAGGCGCCGCCACATGGCGCCTCCGCCGGTGCGTGTACGACCGACCGCCGAAGCGAAAGAGCGCCATGAAAGATCCCTACCAGGTTCTGGGTGTCGGCTGCGACGCCGACGCGGAAGAAATCAAACGTGCCTATCGCAGGCTCGCCAAGAAGCTGCACCCCGACCTCCACCCCGGTGACCCCGAGGTCGAGCAGGCGTTCAAGGACGTCTCTCAGGCCTATGCGATCCTCGGCGACGGGAAAAGGCGCAAACGCTTCGACCGCGGCGAAATCGACGCCAACGGCCAGGAGAGGCGCGGTTGGGGCGGTTTCCATCGCCAGTACGCCGGGCGCAAGACCCGCACCAGAGGCGCCGGCGCACGCAAGTTCGATTTCGGTGCCGACCTCGACGTCGAAGACATCCTTTCGGAAATGTTCGGCGGCGGGACCCGCACCGCGGGGGCCCGGCGGCGCGGCAACGACGTCTCCTATACGGCGCCGGTTGATTTTCTGGATGCGGCGGTGGGCGCGAAAAAGCGTCTGCGCCTGTCCGGGGGCAAGGTTCTGGATCTGGTCATCCCGCCGGGTACGAGCGACCGCCAGACGCTGCGCCTCAAGGGACAGGGGGCCCCGGGCTCCGATGGCGCTCCGCCCGGCGATG
>RFLL01000361.1 GCA_003693905.1 Alphaproteobacteria bacterium | reverse complement strand
GACCATGATCGTCGTCATGGCCGCCGGCCTGGCCGCCAATCTGACCCTCAACCCGTTGCAGGCGGTGACCACGGTGACGGTGCAGATCGTCACCCTTCTGGTCGGCGATCAGGAATTCGACAGCCCCAAGACCCTGGCCGCCTTCGCCCTCGGGCTGGTGCTGTTCGCGGCGACGCTGATTCTCAATCTGATCGCCCTTCACGTGGTTCGGACCTACCGGGAAAAGTATGACTGAGGTCGCGTCATCGCTGCCGCCGCCGATACGGCGCCCGGATGTGTCGCCGGCACGTCTGGCCCGACGGCACGCGGCGGAGCGGCGCTTTCGGCTCTGCGCTCTGGCGGCGGTTGTGATTGCCGCCGGCATGCTGCTGGCCCTGATCGGCACCATCGCGGTGCAGAGCTATCCGGCCTTCTTCGAGACCCGCATCGGCCTCGACGTCGATTTCGATCCCGACGTGATCGACCCGGCCGGCACCCGGGCCCCGGCGGACCTGGGTGATGCGAACTATGCCGTGCTGGTGCGCCGGGCGCTGGAGAAGGTCTTTCCCGAGGTTCGCACACGCCGCGATCGGCGCGCGCTCAAGCGTCTGCTTTCTGCCGATGCCGATCTGGCCCTGCGCGACATGGTGCTGGGAAACCCGGCCCTGATCGGCACCACGCAACGGGTGTGGCTGCTGGCCTCCGACGACGTGGACAGCTTCGTCAAGGGCCTGATTGCGCGCGAGGCGCCGCAGGAGACCCGGCGCATCGACGAGCGCATGGCGGCCTGGATCGACGCTTTGGCCGCCGCCGGGCGCATCGAGACGCGCTTCAACGCCACTTTCTTTACCGCCGCCGATTCGCGCGAACCGGAACAGGCCGGCATCCTCGGCGCCGTCGTCGGCTCGGCCCTGACCCTGATCGTCACCTTGGCGCTCAGCTTTCCGCTCGGTGTGCTGGCGGCGATCTATCTGGAAGAATTCGCCCCCAGAGGGCGCTGGGCCGATCTGATCGAAGTCAACATCAACAACCTGGCCGCGGTGCCCTCGATCGTCTTCGGGCTGCTCGGGCTGGCGATCTTTCTCAACGTCTTCGGCCTGCCCCGCGGTGCACCGGTGGCCGGCGGCATGGTGCTGGCGCTGATGACGCTGCCCACGGTCATCATCGCCGCGCGTACCGCCATCAAGGCGGTGCCGCCGTCGGTGCGCGAGGCCGCGCTGGCCCTCGGCGCCTCGCACATGCAGGCGGTGCTCCACCACGTTCTGCCGCTGGCTCTGCCCGGGATGCTGACCGGCGCCATCATCGGCATGGCGCGGGCACTGGGCGAAACGGCGCCGCTTTTGATGATCGGCATGGTCGCGTTCATCGCCGAGGTCCCGCGCGGCTTCACCGATCCGGCTACCGTTCTTCCGGTGCAGATCTATCTGTGGGCCGACAGCCCCGAGCGCGCCTTCGTCGCCAAGACCAGCGCCGCAACCCTGGTTCTGCTCGGCTTCCTGGCCGCCATGAACGCCGTCGCCGTGATCCTGCGCCGCCGTTTCGAACGGCGCTGGTAATCGGCCAAGGAGCAGCTTCCGCCATGCATCTGGTCCCTCTGCCGACGACCGGACCTGCCCCAACCGCGACGGCCGGACGCTTGGCCGCGGCAGCGGACGCCGACGCGCAGACGGCGGCGTTTGCGGTCCGCGGGCTCGACGTCCACTACGGTGCGACGCCGGCCCTGCGCAATGTCGATCTCGACATCGCGCACCACCGCGTGACGGCCCTGATCGGCCCATCGGGATGCGGCAAGTCGACCTTTCTGCGCTGTCTCAACCGCATGAACGATCTGATTGCGGACTGCCGCGTATCCGGACGCGTTCTGTTCAACGGTACCGACATCTACGCTCCCGGGACCGACCCGGTCAGCTTGCGCGCGCGCGTCGGCATGGTTTTTCAGAAGCCCAATCCGTTTCCCAAATCGCTCTACGACAACGTCGCCTATGGTCCGCGCATCCACGGCCTGGCCGGGGACCGCACCGCGCTCGACGAGATCGTCGAGACCAGCCTGCGCCGCGCCGGGCTGTGGGACGAGGTCAAGGACCGCCTCGATGCTCCGGGCACGGCCCTGTCCGGCGGTCAGCAGCAGCGGTTGTGCATCGCGCGTGCGATCGCGGTGGCGCCGGAGGCGATCCTGATGGACGAGCCGTGCTCCGCCCTCGACCCCATCGCCACCGCCCGCATCGAAGAGCTGATCGACGAGCTGCGCACCGAGTACACCATCGTCATCGTCACCCATTCGATGCAGCAGGCCGCCCGCGTCGCCCAGACGACCGCGTTCTTTCATCTCGGCGAGGTGGTGGAGGTCGGCGCCACTGAGCGCCTGTTCACCGATCCGCGCGATGCGCGTACAAAAGGGTACATCACCGGACGCTTCGGTTGAGGCAGACCATGACCAACACTCCGCACCACATCGTGCGCTCGTTCGACGAGGAGCTGCGCGGACTGAGCGAAATCATCGTCCGCATGGGTGGCATGGCGGAAGCGCAACTGGCCGCGGCCATCGACGCCCTGGTCAAGCGCGATGCCGACATGGCCGCGCGCGTCGTGCAGCAGGATGCGGCCATCGATGCCCTGGAGGAGCGCCTCGACCACGACGCGATCCGGCTGCTGGCCCTGCGCCAGCCGCTGGCCGACGATCTGCGCGAAGTGATCGCGGCGCTGAAGATATCGAGCGACCTGGAACGCATCGGCGACTATGCCGCCAATGTGGCCAAACGCGCCATCGCCATCTGCCAGACGCCGCCGATCGAGCCGGTGCGCGCCATTCCGCGCATGGGCCGCCTGGTCCAGGCGATCATCAAGGACACCCTCGATGCCTATGTCGCCCGCGATGCCGACCGTGCGATCGACGTCTGGCACCGCGATGAGGAGGTGGACGAAATGTACACCGCCCTGTTCCGCGAGCTGCTGACCTACATGATGGAGGACCCGCGCAACATCACCGCGGGCACGCATCTTCTGTTCATCGCCAAGAACATCGAACGCATCGGCGACCACGCCACCAACATCGCCGAGACGATCCATTATCTGGTCACCGGACGGCGCCTCGAAGGCGGCCGGCCCAAAGGCGACACCTCCAGCTTCGAAGTCGTGCGCCCGGCGCCACAAGGCGGTGCACCTGAAGGCAACGACAAGGCATAAGCGGTGCGCCCGCCGCGAGCGCGAGAGGACGCAATCCGAACTATGGCAATCCCCCCCCGCATCCTGGTCGTCGAAGACGAAGCCGCGCTGGTGACGCTGTTGCGCTACAACCTGGAGCGCGAAGGCTTTGCCGTCAGTGAAGCCGGCGACGGCGAAGAAGCGCTGATCCGAGCCAAGGAAGAAGCGCCCGATCTGGTCATCCTCGACTGGATGCTACCGGTCCTGTCCGGCATCGAGGTGTGCCGGCGTCTGCGCCGCGACCCGCAGACCCGCGCCGTGCCGATTCTCATCCTCACCGCCCGCGGCGAAGAGGCGGACAAGGTGCGCGGCTTCAACTGCGGCGCCGACGATTACGTGACCAAGCCGTTCTCGCCGGCCGAGCTGATCGCCCGCATCCGTGCCCTGCTGCGCCGCGCCAACGCCCGCGCCACGGCCGAACAGTTGAGCTTCGCCGATCTGACCATGGACCTGGCGGCGCACCGGGTCTATCGCGGCCGGCGCGAGGTTCGGCTGGGGCCGACCGAGTTCCGCCTGCTCCACTACCTGATGCAGAACCCGGGCCGCGTGTTCAGCCGCGAGCAACTGCTTGATGCGGTGTGGGGGCGCGACGTCTTCGTCGAGGCGCGCACGGTCGATGTGCACATCCGGCGTCTGCGCAAGGCCCTCAACAGCGCCGGCGAGAGCGACCTGATCCGCACCGTGCGCTCGGCCGGCTATGCGCTCGACCGGCCGGCCGGCTCCAGCGCGGCGCGGTAGACGCGCTCGGCCTGATCTCCGAAGACGCAGAAGACAACCCGTTGCGGACGCTCGTGCGTGGCCAGCCACGCGCGCACGGTATCGACCGCAATGCGCGTCGCGCGCTCCAGAGGATAGCCGTAGACCCCGGTCGAGATGGCGGGGAACGCGATCGAGTTCAGCCCGTGCGTCTCGGCCAGCGCCAGCGCGCTGCGGTAGGTGGCGGCCAGTTTCTCGTCCTCGCCGCGGGTACCGCCATGCCACACCGGGCCGACGGCATGTATCACGTAGCGGGCCTTGAGGTCGAAACCGGGGGTGATGCGCGCTTCGCCGGTCGGACAGGGGCCGACGTCGGCACAGGCCTTGGCCAGCGCCGGACCGGCGGCACGGTGGATGGCGCCGCACACGCCGCCCCCGGGGGCCAGATGTTCGTTGGCGGCGTTGACGATGGCGTCCACGTCGAGGGTCGTGATATCGCCCTGGTGAATCACGATTCGCTCGTTCGCCTGTTCGCTCATGACCGGAACCGGATCCCTGCCCTGTCTATGCCTTGCGCGGGGGTGCCACTGCGCTCGGAGCGCGCATCAGCCATAACAGCAGAATCAGCCCCGGCGCCGCCAGCCCCGTCGTCATCACAAAAAACGTGATCCAGTCGACCTGATCGGCCAGCCAGCCACCGCCCGATGATAGCACCGTGCGCCCGGCCGCCATCAGCGACGTCAGAAGCGCATACTGGGTGCCGGTGAAGGCGGTGTTGCACAGACTCGACAGATAGGCGACGAAAGCGGCCGAACCAAGGCCGCCGGTGAAATTGTCGGCGCCGATGGTGACGGCGAGAAACCCCAGGTCGGGCCCGATCGCAGCCTGGGCCGCGAACAGCAGATTGGTCGCCGCCTGCAATATGCCGCCGACGAGAAGCGCCCACAGAATGCCGAAGCGGGCGACCAGCACGCCGCCCGCGAACACCCCGGCCAATGTGGCGACCATGCCGAACACCTTGGTGATGCCGGCGATCTCGACCCCGGTGAAGCCGATCTCGACGTAGAATGGATTGGCCATGACGCCGCCGATGGCATCGCCGAACTTGTACAGCAG
>RFLL01000033.1 GCA_003693905.1 Alphaproteobacteria bacterium | reverse complement strand
GGTCGAGAAGGCGGCCGATCTGTTCGGGCTCGGCACGCAGGCGATCCGCTGGATCGCGACCGATGCCGAGCTGCGCATGGACCCGGCGGCGCTGCGCGCACGTCTGGAGGAAGATATCGCCGCCGGACGGCGGCCGTTCCTGATCGTCGGCACCGCCGGCACAGTCAGCACCGGGGCCGTCGATCCGCTGCCCGAACTGGCCACCATTGCCCGTGAATATGGCCTGTGGTTCCACGTCGATGGCGCCTATGGCGCACCGGCAGTGGCCGCGAGTAACGTTCCGGAGGACCTGAAGGGCCTGCGCGAGGCCGATTCACTGGCCATCGATGCCCACAAATGGCTGTTCGTGCCGCTTGAGGCCGGATGTGCGCTGGTACGCGACCGCGCGCTCCTGCGCGCGACGTTCAGCTATCGCCCGCCCTACTATCATTACACGGTCGAAGATGATGCGGTGATCCACTACCACGAGTACGGGCCGCAGAATTCGCGCTGTTTCCGGGCCCTGAAAGTGTGGGCGGCGCTGTCGTGTGCGGGACGCGAGGGTTACGTCGCGATGATCGAGGACAACCTGCGCCTGGCCGCAGCGATGGCCGATCACCTGGCGGCGCAACCGGAAATCGAGGTCGTCACCCGCGGCCTCAGCATCACGACCTTCCGTTTCGTGCCGGCGGGGCTCGATCCGGCGCCGGCGGCGAACGCCGCCTACCTCAACGACCTCAACGAGGCTCTGCTGGCGCGCATCCAGCGCAGTGGCGAGGCCTTCATCTCCAACGCCGTCGTCGCCGGAAAATTCCTGCTGCGCGCGTGCATCACCAATTTCCGCACCCGCCTGGACGACGTGCGCGCGCTGGCCGACATCGCCGTGCGCCACGGGCGTGCGCTGGCCGCCGAGATGCCGCCACCGGCGTGATCGCGCGCCCTTTCAGGCGGTACGGCCGCCGTCGACCGGCAGACATACGCCGGTCAGGAACGCCGCCTCGTCGGAGGCCAGATAAAGCGCCGCCGCAGCCACATCCTCCGGCGTCGACATCCGCCCCAGCGGCACGGTGGCGATGAACGCGGCACGATTTTCCGGCGTGTCGGGCTTGCCCATGAAGGTTTCCAGCATTCCCGTGGCACCGATGACCGGGCATATCGCGTTGACCCGGATGTTGTCGCCGGCCAGTTCCAGCGCCATCGCCCTGGTGATCGTGTTCACCGCCCCCTTGGAGCCGTTGTACCAGACCAGCCCCGGGCGCGGACGCAGAGCCGCGGTCGAGCTGGTGTTGAGAATGACGCCGCCGCCGCGACGCCGGAAGACGGGGACCGCCGCCACCGCCGCCAGATAGACCGCTTTGACGTTGACCGCATAGGTGCGATCGAAATCTTCCTCGCTGACCTCGGTCAGTGGCATGTTGCGATGGCTGTAGCCGGCGTTGTTGACCAGGATGTCGAGCCCGCCGAAAGCATCGAGCGCCGCCTTGACCATGGCCTCGGCATCGGCGCGGCGGGTGACGTCGACATGGACCGCAACCGCCTGTCCGCCGCCGTCGCGAATGGCCCGCGTCACCGCGGTGGCCGTGTTGTCGTTGAGGTCGGCCACCACCACGGCAGCCCCCTCGGCGGCGAAGCGTTTGGCGATGCCGGCGCCGAAACCGGATCCGGCCCCGGTGACGATCGCGATCTTGTTCTGAAGGCGCATGATGGTCTATCCCCTGTGACCGTGCCCCGTGTCCTCTGGACGATCCGTCGCGCCCATTATTCCATGGACCGGCACCGGCGCGAAGGGGGCGGGCAAAAGAATGGCGGGGCAAGGAAACGCAACCGCCCGCCCCGGGGGTCGCATCAGGACATCCCTACGGCGCAGACCGGCAGGTTCCCGCCGTTCCGGTTTGCATACTGCGCCGGAAATACGGGCGGCGCATGCGGCGTCGCGGAGCGACAAAAGGACGGGAAAAAAGGGGAGACGACATGAGCGAGGCGAAGATCATTGACGGCAAAGCCTTTGCTGCCGGCCTGCGCAGCCGCATTGCCGCCGCCGTGGCACAGCTCAAGGCGGACCACGACCTGACGCCGGGCCTGGCGGTGGTGCTGGTCGGCGACAACCCGGCAAGTCAGGTCTACGTGCGCAACAAGGCGCGCCAGAGCGACGACGTCGGCATGCGTTCGTTCACCCACACCCTGCCGGCGGAGACGAGCGAGGCCGACCTTCTGTCCCTGGTCGCCAAGCTGAATGCCGATCCGGCCGTCCACGGCATTCTGGTCCAGCTTCCCCTGCCCGGACAGATTTCCGAACAGGCGGTGATCAACGCTATCGACCCGGCCAAGGATGTCGACGGGTTCCACGTCATCAACGTCGGGCGCCTGTCGATCGGCGCCACCGGCGCCGATGCGCCGCTCATCCCGTGCACGCCGTACGGCTGTCTGATGCTGCTCAAGGACACAGTGGGCGATCTTGCCGGCCTGCGCGCGGTCGTCATCGGCCGCTCCAACATCGTCGGCAAGCCGATGGCCCAGCTTCTGCTGCGCGAACATTGCACGGTGACGATCGCCCACTCACGCACTCGTGATCTGCCGGCGGTGGCC
>RFLL01000360.1 GCA_003693905.1 Alphaproteobacteria bacterium | reverse complement strand
TTCGACGCCGGGGGCGCACCCGAACAACGCGATCTCCAGACGCTGGGGGTGCATCGTGGCGCAGTTGACGAGCACGAACGGACCATTGGCACGGCGCGAGCGGGCATGGATGATCCGTGCCACGACCTCCTTGCCGGCGCCGGCCGGGCCGGTGATCAGGACCCGGCTGCCCGTCGGCGCGACCCGTTCGATCGCTTGGCGCAGGTGATTGATCGCCGGCGATGATCCGATCAGTTCCGTTTCGGGGCCGGCGCGCAGGCGCAATTCGTCGTTTTCCTGGCGCAGACGCGCGGCCTCGATCGCGCGCTGAACGACAAGCAGAAGGCGATCGGCCTTGAACGGCTTTTCGATGAAATCGTAGGCCCCAAGCTTGATTGCGGCCACCGCGGTTTCGATCGTGCCGTGGCCGCTGATCACCACCACCGGGATGGCCGGGTCTTCGCGCTTGATGACCTTGAGCAATTCAAGCCCGTCCATGGCGCTGTTTTGAAGCCAGATGTCGAGGATGACCAGATTCGGCCGGCGCATCGCAAGTGCTTCGAGTGCGCTGTCGCTGTTGGCTGCATCACGGGTCTCGTAACCTTCATCACGCAGGATGCCGGTAATCAACATCCTGATATCGGTTTCGTCGTCGACAATCAGAATGTCACATGCCATGGATCTTTCGCGTCCCCTCGCCTGTCGTTGTCAGCGAATCGGAATACGGTTCCGATTCGGGCCTCCTTGCCCTGAGCGGAAATACCAGACGCAATCGCGCCCCGCCACCAGGGTTGTCTTCCAGGTACAGATTGCCACCGTGATCTTCCATGATCTTCTTGACGATCGCCAGCCCCAGGCCGGTGCCCTGATCACGAGTCGTGACGTAGGGTTCGGTCAGGCGATGGCGCTCGCTGCGCGGCAGGCCGCAACCATTGTCGGCAACCTCGATGACGGCGCAATCGTCCTCTTCGGCAAGACGGACATGGATGCGCCCTGGTGGCGGCGGCGCACCGTCGTTGACCGGGCGCCGGGCGATCGCCTCGACCGCATTCTGCAACAGATTGGTAAGGGCACGCCCGATCTGTTCGCGGTCGCACGGCACGATCAGATCACCCGCCGGCAGGTCGAGCTCGAAGGTGACGTCGGGATGGGCGCCGCGTTGCAGAAAAACCGCTTGCCGGACCACCTCCGACAGATCGGTATCGACGATCGCCGGCGCCGGCATGCGGGCAAAGGCGCTGAACTCGTCGACCATGCGTCCGATGTCGCCGACATGGCGCACGATGACGTCGGTACAGGTCTGGAAGGTTTCGGGGTCGCTCCGGATTTCCTTCAGATATTTGCGCTTCAGCCGCTCGGCCGAAAGCTGGATCGGCGTCAACGGGTTCTTGATTTCATGGGCGATACGCCGCGCCACATCGGCCCACGCGGCCTTGCGCTGGGCGGACAAAAGCTCGGTGATGTCGTCGAAGGTCACGACGTAGCCGATGGTGCGCCCGTCCTGAACCTCGGCCGCGATGCGCACCAGCAGCCGCCGCGGCCCGCCTTCGCCGCGAACCAGGGTAATCATCCGTTCGGCCAGGCGGCGGGGACGTGCGCGCGCCTCTTCCAGAAGGTCGGCCATTTCGGGGACGGCCTCGGCGAGCGGGCGTCCGCGCAGAAGCTCCGTCTCGGTGGACAGAAGCTGGCTGGCAGAGCGATTCGGCAGGGTGATGACGCCGTTCTCGTCGAGACCGATCACACCGGCCGACACCCCGCCGAGAACGGCTTCGATGAACCGGCTGCGGTAGTCGAGCTGCTGATTCGCCTGTAGAAGTTTTTCCCGTTGCAGGGCCAGCTCTTCGGTCATGCGGTTGAAGGCGCGGGCCAGAGATCCGATCTCGCCGAAATCCTCGCGCGTCGTCACACGGGCTGACAAATCGCCGGCACCGACCCGGTGCGCAGCGGCGATCAGGCTGCCGATCGGGCGCGAAAGCTGATTGGCGAAGGACAGCCCGACCCACGTCGCCGCCAGCAGAAGCATCAGGGCGACGACGACGAAGATCAGGGCAAAGGTCAGTTGCAGCCCGGAGCGCTTGCCTTCCAATTCGCGGTAAAGTTTGACCGCATTTTCGGTCGTATCGATATGGGCCAGCACGCGCGGGTCGATCAGACGACCAACGTAGAGATAGGTGTTGGCGAAACCATCGAGGCGCAGCAACGCGCGCACCCGGTCTTCGCTTTCCGAGGTCAGGATCACCACCTCGCCGTCATCGGCGCGGCGCAATGCCCAGTCGGGAATTTCGGGATCGTATTCGAGAAGCAGGCTGTAACCGGCCGAGCCCAGGATCCGCCCCGAGCGGTCGAACACCAGTGCCTCCGTCAACGACCGCACCCCGACCTGCGCCGCCAGCATGCGGCTGAACAACTGCGGATTGAGAGCCAGTGTCACGCCTTGACGATTGAGCATCTGTGCGATGCCAAGAGCATCGGCGCTGATCGACTGCTGATGCTCGTTGAGATAGGCCCGCGCCACGGCGAACGATTCCTCGACCGCAGTGCGCACCCGGTCGCTGAACCATCCCTGGAGGCCGAAGTCGAACAGGATGACGGAAAAGGTGGCGATGATGATCGTCGGTGTCACCGCAACCAGCCCGAACAGAGCCGCCAGGCGCACATGCAGATGCGCCCCCGCCAGACCACGCTTGCGGGCCACCCACAGGATGACCAGACGGCGCGCGATCAACGCGCTCAACCCCAGCAGCAGAATCAGATCGAGGTTGAGAAGCAGCAGCAGCGCCAGCGGATCGAGCACCACCGGCAGGTTGTCGGTCATGCCCATCAGGGTGACCGTTCCCGAGGCGATGGTGCCGATCAGGAACAGAACGGCGACCTTGCGCTCCAGCCCCACGCGCTGTGCCCATCGGCGCACCCGGGCGTACCGCCCCGCCGCCTCCGATGACGACGCGGCCTCGCCGCTGTTTTCGGGGGATGTTGCCGGGACTGGCGCCCCGGCCTCTGCCGTCATCTGTTGCATATTTGCCACAGCCTATTTAAGGCCCCGCACGACCCGGATGTCCAGGTCGCGGATCTTCTTGCGCAGCGTATTGCGATTCAGCCCGAGCAGTCTGGCGGCACGGATCTGGTTGCCGCGGGTGGCCGCCAGCGACAGTTCGATCAACGGTCGCTCGATCTCGCGCAGAACCCGGTCGTAAAGCCCCGGCGGCGGCAGACCGTCGTCATGGGCCATGAAATATTCACGCAAATGCCACTCGACGGCCTGGCCCAGCGACTCCCCCCGTCGCTCCGCCCCGGGGCCGGGCTCCCCCTTCCCTTCGGGCATCCGCGATGCGTCGCTCAATTCGGCCAGGACCACGTCACGGGTGAGCACGTCCTCGGTGTAGAGGGCGGCCAGACGCCGGACCAGGTTTTCCAGTTCGCGTACATTGCCGGGCCAGCGATAGGCCTTGAGCGCGGCCATGGCCCCGGCATCAAGGGTCTTGGCCGGCAACCCTTCCTGCTGTACCTGGGCCAGGAAATGCTGCACCAGCTCGGGAATGTCCTCGCGCCGCTCGCGCAGCGGCGGCAGGCGGATCGGCACCACGTTGAGACGATAGAACAGATCCTCGCGAAACAGACCCTGGCGCACCATCTGGCGCAGGTCGCGGTGGGTGGCGGCGATGATGCGGGTGTCGGCGCGCAGCGACGTGCGGCCGCCGACGGTGGTGTATTCACCCTCCTGCAGCACCCGCAGCAGCCGCGTCTGCGCCTCCAGCGGCATGTCGCCGATCTCGTCGAGAAACAGCGTCCCGCCCGCCGCCTGTTCGAAACGCCCGGCGGCGCGCGCGGTGGCGCCGGTGAAGGCGCCCTTTTCGTGGCCGAAGAGCTCGCTTTCGATCAGCTCACGCGGGATCGCCGCCATGTTGATGGCGACGAAGGGCCCGTGACGTCGCTTGCCGTAATCATGCAGCGCGCGCGCCACCAGTTCCTTGCCGGTGCCCGATTCGCCGTAGATCGTGACCGTCAGATCGGTGCCCATCAGGCGTGCCAGCGTGCGGTAGATGTCCTGCATCGCCGGTGAGCGGCCGATCAGGGGCAGGGCTTCGTCCTCGACCGGCGCGGCGACGTCTGCTGCGGCGCGCGCTCCCCGGGCCGGCGCCAAGGCCCGTTCAACCGCCGCCACCAGTTCACGCAGGTCGAACGGCTTGGGCAGGTATTCGAAAGCGCCGCGTTCGGTCGCCTTGACCGCGGTCAGCAGCGTGCTACGCGCACTCATGGCGATGACGCGCAGATTGGGCCGCAGCTTGCGGATCCGCGGAATCAGGTCGAGACCGTTCTCATCGGGCATGATGACGTCGGTAATGACCAGATCCCCCTCCCCGGCCTCGATCCAGCGCCACAATCCGGCGGCGGTGCCGGTCGCCCGCACGTCATAGCCGGCCCGGCCGAGCGCCTGGGCCACCACGGTGCGGATGGCGCGGTCGTCGTCGGCAACGAGAATGGTTGCCCGCGTCACTGCCGTTTCTCCCCCCCGGCGGCGGGCGCCACCGGCAGGCG
>RFLL01000359.1 GCA_003693905.1 Alphaproteobacteria bacterium | reverse complement strand
GGACAAGGGCCAGGATGACCCCGAGAAACCCGAGCTGGGTCGGCGAGCGGGTGCTGACGATCAGCGCCGCGCGCAGACTGACCGGTTCGCCGGCCTCCAGACGACGGCTGGTTTCATACAGCCCGACCGCCAGCATCGGGCCGACCAGCATGAACCCGGCGGCCAGCGGCGGCAGCAGGTATTCCAGCCCGCTCAGGAACAGCCCCGCGCTCAGGACCAGGCTGATTACTGTGAACAGGGCGCCGTAGGTCAGGCTGATCGCCGGAGCGCGGCAGATGTCCCGCCATCCCGCGGCAAGCCATTGCCATGGCTGCTCCAGGGTGACCCGGCGCACCGCCGGAGCATGGGGCAAGGGGCGGGTTGAGGCCTGTGTCTGTACCATATTCGCCCTCTGCTGATGGTTGCAGGCGCGTCTTTCCGTTAAAACGCAACTATGCGCCATCCGGTTGATCTGGATCAAGGTCCGCAGCGCCCGGAAGGCATGGAATGCCGGCCATGAACGAGCCCCGGCCCCGATCCGAATCCGCAATCGAACGGCTGCTCGCCAAGTACGATCAGCGCGTTCCGCGCTATACCAGTTATCCGACGGCCCCGCATTTTACGCCGACCGTCGGAGCGGCGACCTATCGCGACTGGCTGGATACCCTCGACCCGGCGCTGCCGCTGTCGCTTTACGTGCATGTCCCGTTCTGTGACACGCTGTGCTGGTTCTGTGGCTGCCATACCAAGATCGTGCGCCGCTATCAGCCCGTGGCTGCCTATCTGGAGGTGCTGCGGCGCGAAATCGACCTCGTTGCCAAAGCCCTGGGCACGCGCCGGACGGCCTGTCACATCCACTTCGGCGGCGGCAGCCCGACCATCCTGAAGCCGGGCGACTTCGCCGCCCTGATGGCTCTGCTGCGGGACCGGTTTGCGATCCGCGAGGATGCCGATATCGCGGTCGAGATCGATCCGCGCGGCCTGGATGCGGACCTGGTGACGGCGATGGCGGCGGCCGGCGTCAACCGGGCCAGCCTCGGAGTGCAGGACCTCGACCCCGAGGTTCAGCGGGCGGTGAACCGCCTGCAACCGCTGGAAGAGACCGTCCGGGCGGCGGAGCTGCTGCGTGCCGCCGGGATCGGGTCGATCAACATCGATCTCATGTATGGTCTGCCGGGCCAGAGCGCGGCCGGCGTGCAGGCCACGGTCGAGGCTGCGGTGGCGGCGCTCGATCCCGAACGCATCTGCCTGTTCGGCTATGCCCATGTACCGTGGATGAAACGTCACCAGCGCCTGATCGACGAATCGACCCTGCCGCCGCCGGCGGCGCGCTTTGCGCAGTACATGAGCGCCGCCGAGCAGTTGCAGGATCTGGGCTATGTCTGGATCGGCCTCGACCATTTCGCCAAGCCGGACGATCCGCTGGCCCGGGCCATGCGCAACGGCACCCTGCGCCGCAATTTCCAAGGCTACACCACCGACAACGCGCCGGCGCGCCTGGGCTTCGGGCCGTCGGCCATCGGCACGCTGCCACAGGGGTTCGTACAGAATGCCGTCCCCCTGCATGCCTATCGGGACGCGGTTCTGGCCGCGGCGCTGCCGATCGTGCGCGGCCTGCGCCTCAGTGATGACGATCGCATGGTCGGCACGGTGATCGAGCGGCTGATGTGCGATCTTGCGGTCGATGTGGCCGCGGTGGCGGCGGCCTTCGGTCGGCCGCCGACGGTGTTCGATGCGGCGCTGGCCGATCTCGGGGAAATGGCCGCCGACGATCTGGTGACGGTCGAGGGCTCGCGGGTGCGCGTGAGCGAGGCCGGGCGGCCTTTCGTGCGCGCCGTGTGCGCCCGCTTCGATCGCTATCTGGAGCCGGGGGCCAGCCGTCACGCGCACGCGGTGTAAACTATTCCCTTGGCCGTGCTCCGATCGCCGCCCGCCCGGCAGTGGTCAGACGGCAGATCAGCCAGTCGGGCTTGATCGGGTTGCGGGTCCAGGGCTCGGCCCAGCCGCGGGCGATGCAGCTTCGGATCGTGCGCGCACTGTACAGGCGCCCGTTTTCATCGAACAGCGGTAGCTTGCCTCCCGGCTGGTCAAGGCCGCGGCGCAACCATGCCTGCTGGGCGGCGCTGGGTCGCGGTGGCCGGGATTTTCCGGCATGCACGACAGACGCCGGCGACAGAACGGCGCCGCGCGCCGCTTCGGGCTCGGCCATCGGTGTCCTCCCTGTTGGCGATAGCGCCATTGTTTTTCTGTTATGATACAGCCATTGGGACATGGCTGCTACCCGTGCCTCGCGTGGCACGCAGGGCGCGCTTGACCGCCGCCTCGTGACGGTTTCGTGATACTCCCGGGCTAGGGTTCGGACCTTGCGGGCGGTACGCCGCCGGCCCCTGTTTCGATGGTCAACCGGTACCGGCGGAGGCATGGCGCACGACATTCTCATCATCGAAGACAGCGCGGATATCGCCGAGCTGGTTTCGCTCCATCTTGAGGATCTGGGCTGCCGGGTCCGCGTGGCCGGCGACGGGGCGCGGGGGCTGGCGCTGGCGCGCAGCGGACGCTACGACCTGATCATTCTCGACCTCATGCTGCCCGGGGTCGAGGGCCTGGACATCTGCCGCCACATCCGCCGCGAGGCCGACTACACCCCGATTCTGATGCTGACCGCCAAGTCGGCCGAGATCGACCGCGTGCTGGGGCTGGAGATGGGCGCCGACGATTACCTGACCAAGCCGTTCAGCATTCACGAGCTGCTGGCCCGGGTGAAGGCGATTCTGCGCCGGGCCGAAGCCTTCGCCCGCAACGGCGCCCGCGGTGCCAGGCGGCTGGTCGCCGGCGACATGGTCATCGACGTGGACAAACGCAGCGTCGCCGTCGCCGGCAGAACGATCGACCTGACCGCCAAGGAATTCGACCTGCTGGTCCAGTTCGCCGCCCATCCGGGCCGCGTTTACACCCGCCAGCAGCTTCTCGATCTGGTCTGGGGGCAAAGCCACGTCGGTTATGAGCACACGGTCAACTCCCACATCAATCGTCTGCGTGGCAAGATCGAGCACGATCCCGCCGCCCCGCGCTACGTGCTGACCGTCTGGGGGGTCGGCTACAAGTTCAACGATGCCCTTGGCACCTCCGGCGGCTGAAGCGCCATGGTCCGCAGTCTGAGCGCCAAGCTGGTGGCCGTCATGCTGGGTCTGATCGGGATTCTCGGCGTCGGCTTCATCGTCCTTTCGGTCGTGACTACGCGCCTCTACCTGGAGGAAGTGAACCAGAAGCTGCATCAGGCGTTGGCCCGCAACATCGTCGAAAGCAACGACCTGATCCGCGACGGGACGGTGAATCACGACGCCCTGAAGCGGATCTTCGATACCTTGATGGCCATCAATCCCAGTATCGAGGTCTACCTTGTCGGACCGGACGGGGACCTGCTGGCCTATTCGGCGCCGCCGGGAAGTGTGCGCCGCGAACGGATCGACCTTGTTCCGATCACCGCTTTTCTGAGCGAAGCGGCGGCATTTCCGCTGCGCGGCGACGACCCGCGTGATCCGGACGGGCGCAAGGTGTTTTCGGCCTGGCCGGTGCAGGAGGGCGATCGCGTGGCCGGCTATCTCTACGTCGTTCTCGGTGGCCAGGCCTACGAGTCGGTGGCCAGCATGATCGCCGGTAGCTACATCCTGCGTACGGCGGCCGTCGGAGCCGGTGGTGCGCTGGCTCTCGGTCTCGTGGTCGCGCTGGTCGCCTTCACCCGATTGACGCGGCGCCTGCGGCGCCTGTCGGCGGCGGTCGAGGCCTTCAAGGGCGGCACGTTCCGCGATGCTCTGACGTTGGCGGACTGGCGCCG
>RFLL01000358.1 GCA_003693905.1 Alphaproteobacteria bacterium | reverse complement strand
TTTTCCGTATATCCGCTCGTGGACGAAAAACCGCGTCGGGCTGACGCAGACCTGACCGGCGTTGCGGTATTTGCCGGCGACTGAAATCGCCGCCGCCTTTTCCACCGAAACGTCGTCGAAAACGATCACCGGGCCGTGGCCGCCGAGCTCCATCGTCGCCCGTTTCATGCCTTCGGCTGCCAGCTTGGCCAGGTGCTTGCCGACGGGAACCGAGCCGGTGAATGAAAATTTGCGGATGATGTCGGAGGCGATCAGGTATTCGGACACTTCGGCCGGGACGCCGAAGACGACGTTGAGAACGCCCTTGGGAAGTCCTGCCTCTTCCAGCGCGCGGGCAATCGCTAGCGCGCCGGCCGGCGTTTCCTCTGACGGCTTGATGATCAGCGTGCACCCGGCCGCCAAGGCGCCGCCGATCTTGCGCGCGGGGGTGACGACCGGGAAATTCCACGGCGTGAACGCTGCACTCGGTCCCACCGGCTGCTTGAGGACCATCTGGCGCACATCGGGGTTGGCGCCGGGCACGATGCGACCATAGGCGCGTTTGCCTTCTTCCGCGTACCACTCGATGATGTCGGCGCCGATCAGGGTCTCGATCCTGGCTTCGGCCAGGATCTTGCCTTCCTCCAGCGTGACGTGACGGGCGATCTCGTCGGCGCGGGTGCGCAGAATTTCGGCCGCCCGGGACAGGATGCGCGCGCGCTCGCGCGGCGCTGTGGCGGCCCATACCGGCTGCATGCGCGCCGCGGCCGCCAGCGCACGGTCGAGATCGGCCCGGCCGGCCAGCGGCAGCTCGCCCAAGGTCTGTTCATTGACCGGGTTGAGCACCGGCTGCCGGCGCCCATCGGTGCCGGATGTCCATTCGCCGTCGAGCAGCATGGCCAGATTCGCATACATTGCCGTTCCTCTCGGTTCCGTGTGGTGCGGTTTGTGGTGCGGTTCATGATGGCAGCAGAACGAAAACGGGCAAGGCCGGAACCATTGCCCGTGCGGGCCCGGCAAGGAATTACCGAGGGCCGGTGGCTGCTTGTTGGCGACAGTAGTCCATGCCACCATGTGCCTCAACCTCTTGCAAAACAGCAGGGAATGCGAACAAACGCGGCAAAGGTGCCGGGGACGGGGATGCCGGACAAACGGGTGGCGAGCTACGACGAAGCCTTGGCCGGGCTCGACGATGGCATGACGGTGATGATCGGCGGCTTCGGCGATGCCGGGGTGCCGTTCGGTCTGGTCGAAGCGGTTCTGGACACCGCGGCGCACGATCTCACTCTAGTCTGCAACAACGCCGGCACCGGCGAACGCGGCATTGCCGCATTGCTCAAGGCCGGACGCGTGCGCCGCATCGTCTGCTCCTATCCGCGCAGCAGCGGCTCGCACGTGTTCGATGCGCTCTACAAGGCCGGGCGGATCGAACTCGAACTCGTGCCCCAGGGCACGCTGGTGGAACGCATTCGCTGCGCCGGGGCCGGGCTTGGCGGGTTCTACAGCCCGGTCGGTGCCGGCACCGATCTGGCCGCCGGCAAGGAGGTGCGCGACATCGACGGCCGCGCACACGTACTGGAAAGACCGCTCGGCGCCGATTTCGCCCTCATCGCGGCAGCGCGCGCCGATACCTGGGGCAATCTGGTCTATGCCCGCGCAGCGCGGAATTTCGGGCCGGTCATGGCGACCGCGGCGCGGGTCGTCGTGGCCGAGGTACGCGAGATCGTGGCCCCCGGGACGCTCGATCCCGAATGCGTGGTCACCCCCGGCATCTTCGTCGACCGGGTCGTCATGGCGGAGGCGCGGTCGTGAACGCCGTGGCCATTCCCGGCCGCCTCAGCCGGCGTCAGATCGCCTGGCGGGCGGCACGCGACTTTCCCCGCGGTGCCTGTGTCAATCTCGGCATCGGGATTCCGACCTTGGCGGCCGATTACATCACGCCGGATCAGGACATCGTTCTGCACAGCGAAAACGGTATTCTCGGTCTCGGCCCGGCCCCGGCGCCGGAGGCCGCCGACCCCAATCTCATCAATGCCACCAAGCAGCCGATCACGCTCATCCCGGGCGGCTGTTTCTTCGACAGCGCGCTGTCGTTTGCGATGATCCGCGGCGGCCACATCGACGTGGCCCTGCTGGGGGCGCTGGAAGTGGCCGAGACCGGGGACCTCGCCAACTGGCGCACCAACGACGATCGCTATGCACCGGGTGTCGGCGGGGCGATGGATCTGGCCGTGGGGGCGCGGCACATCCGGGTTGCGATGGAACATGTGACCCGCGACGGCCGGCCGCGTCTGCGCCGACGGTGCAGCTATCCATTGACGGCGCCGGGCGTGGTTGCGCGCATCTATACCGATCTGGCCGTGATCGAGGTGGATGAGCGCGGCTTCGTGGCACGTGAAATCATCTCCGGGCTCGGCCTCGACGATCTGGTGCGGTTGAGCGATGCGCCGATAATCCCCGCCGACGATTGTCGGGTGCTGGAGGTCCCCGCGCTGAGCGGTTGAGGTGAATCATATCGCCGCGCCGCAAAGCGACCCCATATACCCAGCAAATGCTATTCACTCGGCACCGCATATCACGCGGCCCGGTCCCGGAACGCGGCCGGACCGCCCCGTCACCGGCGGAGGCGTCGACGCCGGCACCGCCATGGCATGCACTGACGCCGCGCGAGGCATTGATCCGCCTCGAAACCGGCGAAGGGGGGTTGAGCGCGGCCGAGGCCGCGGCACGTCTGGCGCGCATCGGTCCCAACCGGTTGCAGGTCGCGGCCCGGCGCAGTGCCCTGATCCGCTTTGCGGCTCAATTCCACAACGTCCTCATCTATGTCCTGCTGGCTTCGGCAGCGGTCACCGCCGCACTCGGCCACTGGGTCGATACCGGGGTCATCCTCGGTGTCGTGATCATTAACGCCGTTGTCGGCTTCATTCAGGAAGGCAAGGCGGAACGTGCTCTCGATGCGATTCGGCAGATGCTGACGCCGAGCGCGACGGTGGTGCGCGACGGTCGACGCATGGTCGTCCCGGCCGAGACCCTGGTTCCCGGTGACATCGTCGAACTTGGCGCCGGCGACCGCGTGCCGGCCGACCTGCGGCTTCTGGTCGCCCATGGTTTGCGCATCGACGAAGCGGCCTTGAGCGGTGAATCGGTGCCGGTGGACAAGTCGCCCGTGGCCGTACCGGCGCATGCACCGCTCACCGAACGCACCTCGATGGTCTATGCCGGGACCTTCGTCACCGCCGGTCAGGCCCGCGGTGTCGTGGTGGCCACCGGGCGCGCGAGCGAGCTCGGCCGCATCAGCACCATGATTCAGGAGGTGACGACGCTGGAGACGCCGTTGCTGCGGCAGATCGGCGCTTTCGCCCGTTGGCTGACGGCGGCGATTCTGGCGCTTGCCGCCGCGACGTTCCTGTTCGGTACCCTTGTGCGCGGTCATGACGCCGTGGCCATGTTCATGGCCGCCGTCGGCCTGGCGGTAGCGGCGATTCCCGAAGGCCTGCCGGCAGTCATGACCATCACCTTTGCCATCGGCGTAACCCGCATGGCC
>RFLL01000357.1 GCA_003693905.1 Alphaproteobacteria bacterium | reverse complement strand
GTCCTGCAGCATCGAGGTCTTGTGCGCGCCGACGCTCTGGGCCCCGGCGATGCGTTTTTCGATGGTGTGGCGGAAGGTGATGCCGAGCTTGTGGGCGATCGCCTGCGCTTCCTCCATCATCGTGGCCGCCAGCGCCCGGGTTTCCGGGAAGCGGCAGATTTCCTCCAGAGTCGCATGGGTCAATGCGCTGATCGGGTTGAACGACAGGTTGCCCCACGCCTTGAGCCAGATCTCGGCGCGGATGTCGTCGAGAATGCGCGAGCGGAAGCCGGCTCCCACCAGCATGTCGTGGAGTCGCCGGATGCGTTCGCTTTCGCGCCCGTCGAGTTCTCCGATCGGCAGGCGGTCGCCTTCGACATGGTGGATCACACCGGGGGTCGGCACATCGGCGGCGGGATAGACGACGCAGCCGATGATGCGCTGCGGGTCGATGTTCTTCTCCAGCACGCCGTCGGGATCGAGGGTTTCCAGCCGCCGGCCGTCGTAGGGGCCGCCGTGGCGCTGGAAATACCACCAGGGGATGCCGTTTTGCACCGTGACGACCGTCGTCTCCGGCGTATAAAGGGCGTTCAGTTCAGGGGCGACGGCGGGCAGATGATGCGCCTTGAGGGCGAGGATGATGCAATCGTGCGCTCCGGCCTCGGCGAACGAGTCGGTGGCGTGTAGGTTGGTGGCGAGATACTCGGTGCCGTCGTGCCAGATCAGCTTGAGTCCGTTCCTGCGAATTGCCTCCAGATGGGCGCCGCAGTCGATCACCGTCACCTCTTCGCCGGCCAGTGCCAGCCGCACGGCGATCAATCCGCCGATGGCGCCGGCCCCGACTATGCATACGCGCATTGCCGTTTCCTCCCTTTCCGCTCGCAGCATGCGATGAATTCGCACGCACATTCGTTGTCGAATGACGCCCGGCCATCCGGGCCGGATAGCGTCCGAGATCACGTGATCCCGAGATCATCACGTCACGTCATTGCGATACCCCGGCAGGGCTGGCCTGTTCAACGACCATGTCGTTGCCGGCCCGCGCGGCCCCTTTGTGCCGTTGGCGACGGCGCCCGGGGCGCGTACCCTTTCGTCCGGTGACAACAGACGCCAGGCGGCGGCCTGCCCATGCGCATCGCGACCTTCAATCTGGAAAGTCTGGATGACCGGCCAGACCTAGATCCGCCGCTCGAACGGCGTATCGCGGTTCTACGGCCGCAGCTTCTGCGTCTCGACGCCGACGTCCTGTGCCTGCAGGAGGTCAATGGACAGAAGCCGCCGGAGGGCGGGCCACGGCAGTTGCTGGCTCTCGAACGGCTGCTGAGCGGCACGCCCTATGCCGGGTTCGCGCGCGTCTCCACCTCGCGCGTCTCGGGGCCGCCGTCCCCGCCGGGGGCGCCGCGCGGCGTCGATCCGGTCCACAATCTGGTCATTCTCAGCCGTTACCCCATCACCCGCTGGGCCGAGCCGCGTCATGCGCTGGTGCCGCCGCCGACATATCGGCCGGTCACCGCCGACCCGCCGGAGCCGGCGCCGGAGCCGGTGCAGTGGGACCGGCCGCTGCTCTACGCCGGTATCGAACTGCCCGGCGGGCGTCGTCTGCATGTTCTCAATCTGCATCTACGCGCCCCGCTGGCGGCGCCGGTGCGGGGCCAGAAGGTCGATGCCGCCACCTGGCGCACGGTCGGCGGCTGGGCCGAAGGCTTCTTCATCGCCACCATGAAGCGGACCGGTCAGGCGCTGGAGGCGCGGCTGGTGATCGAGCGCATTTTCGACCGCGAACCGGAGGCGCTGATCACGGTGTGCGGCGATTTCAATGCCGAGGAACGGCAGATGCCTCTGCGCACGCTGCGCGGCGACCCCGGCGATACCGGCAACCCGGCCCTGGCCGCCCGGGCGCTGGAGCCGATCGAGCACGCCGTGCCGCCGGCGCGGCGATATTCCGTCATCCACGGCGGGCGGCGGCAGATGCTCGATCACATGCTGGTCTCATCAGCGTTGCGGGCGTACTGCCGAGGGGTCGAGGTCGACAACGAAGGTCTGACCGACGAATTGACCGATACCGGTCCATGGTCGCATCACGCACCGTTGATTGCGACCTTCGCCCTGCCGTCCTGCCCGGATCGTTCCACCGCGGGCGATCACGTACTCTGATCGGGTGCCGGCGAAGGCGTCCCCGTCGGGGACGTTGCGCGCAGAGTGAGACCTTCGGCACTGCGGATGTGCAGGTCGCGTTGCGGGAACGGGATCTCGATCCCCGTCTCGCGCAAGGCGCGCTCGATCGCCTGACACAATTCGCTGCTGATTCGCAGCCGGCGTTCGACGTTGGCGACATAACCGCGGGCCTCGAAATCGAGAGAGCTTTCACCGAAGCCGCGGAACAGGACATAAGGTTCCGGCCAGCGCAGGATGTCGGGGTGATCGTCAAGACACGCCTTCAGCGTTGCCATCACCTGCTGTACGTCGGAGCCATAGGCGACGCCGACGGGGATTTCGACGCGCCCGTACTTGTCGCGGTGGGTCCAGTTCGTAACCGCACCCGAGATCACCTCGCTGTTGGGCACGATCACGGTGGCACGCTGGAAGGTTTCGATTTCGGTAGCCCGCACGTTGATGCGTCGCACCGTGCCCTCGTAGCCGCCGACAACGATCCAGTCGCCGACCTTGATCGGGCGTTCGATCAGCAGAATCAGGCCGGAGACGAAATTGTTGACGATGTTCTGAAGGCCGAAGCCGATACCGACCGATAACGCGCCGGCAATCAGCGCGATGTTGGACAGATCGAGCCCGGCCGCCGAGACTCCCAGCACAAGGGCCAGTGCCC
>RFLL01000356.1 GCA_003693905.1 Alphaproteobacteria bacterium | reverse complement strand
GGATGTCGTCGCCCAGTGCGGCGCCGAGCGCGGTCTCGTATCCGGGCTCGACGGTGACGGCATCGACCAGCGGTGGCCACCGGCGCGCCTCCTCGGCCGGCTCGAACAGGGCGCTTAGCGCCGCCACCTCGGCATCCAGCTTGGCACGCCGGGCTTCGGCCTCCTGCAGGGCTTCGCGGGTTGCGGCTTCCTCGGTCCGGGCCTTGACCAGGGCGGCCTCGGCCTCTTCGGCGGCGGCGCGACGGCGTTCCAGGTCGGCCTCGGCGGCGGCGACCTCCTGCGCGGCCGCGTCCAGCGTGTCGTCGTCGACCTGTTTGGCCGCCATCTCTTCGCGCTGGCGGGCGATGTCCGCGGCCTGTGCGCGTAGACGCGCACGACGTTGCGACAATTCCTCGATCCGGCGATGAAGAGCGGCGGCCCGGGCTTCCTGAGCCGCGACCTGTTCGGCCAGCCGGTGAACGGCCTCTTCGTGTCCGGTGACCGCGTCCTGGGCCCGGGCGCGGGCTGCATGGGCGGCGGCCAGAGCGTCGGCCTGGCCGGCTTCGGCCTGTTCGAGCTCGGCGCGCTCGCGGTTCAGGCGCGCAATTGCCGCCTGCGCATCTTCGGCCAGGGCGCGCGCGCGTTGCAGATCGCCGTGCAATTGCGCCAGGCGCTGTTCGGCTTGGGCTCTGGCGGCGGCAGCCTGTGCTTCCTCGCGGGCCAGGTTGTCGCGGTCGACGAGCAGACGTTGCAGCGCCGCCGCCGCTTCGGCTTCGGCCTGGCGCAGGGCGGGAAGGGCTGCCGAGGCTTCGGCCTGTTCGGTGGCCCGGGCGGCCGCCGCTTCGGTGCATTCGGCCACGCGGCGCTCGGCCTCGACGAGGCGGGCCCGGGCTTCATTCAGACGGGCCTGTATTGCCGCCGCTTCGAGGTGCAGCCCGATCGCCTCATGACGGCGGATCTGTTCGGCGACACGGCGATATCGCGCCGCCTGACGGGCCTGCTTCCTGAGCCCCTGAAGCTGGGTCTCCAGGGTGGCGATGACATCGTCGAGGCGTTCGAGATTGGTTTCCGCCGCGCGCAGGCGCAGCTCGGCCTCGTGGCGGCGGCTGTGCAGCCCGGTGATGCCAGCGGCTTCTTCCAGCAGGGCGCGACGATCGGTCGGCTTGGCGTTGATCAGGGCGCCGATGCGTCCCTGGCTGACCAGAGCCGTGGAGTGGGCGCCGGTGGCGGCGTCGGCAAACAGAAGCTGGACGTCGCGGGCACGCACTTCCTTGCCGTTAATGCGGTAGGTGGAGCCGCTGCCGCGTTCGATCCGGCGCACCACCTCCAGCGTGTCGTGGCCGTTGAACATCGCCGGCGCCGTACGATCGGAATTGTCCAGGGTCAACGCCACTTCGGCCAGATTGCGGGCCGGGCGGGTGGCGCTGCCGCCGAAGATCACGTCGTCCATCTCGGTGCCGCGCATACGTTTGGCCGAGGTCTCGCCCATGACCCAGCGCAGCGCCTCGACCAGATTCGACTTGCCGCACCCGTTGGGGCCGACGATCCCGGTGACACCGGGTTCGATCAGAAGCTCGGTCGGATCAACGAACGACTTGAAGCCGCTCAGTCGCAGTTTGGTGAAGTGCACCACGTGGTCCGGTTTCCCCCTCCAGACGAATCCGCTGGCCCGCCGGTCGCGCCCGCTGATTGCGCAAATGGTCAGCTTTCAGCGTCGAGTGCGCGGAAAATCTCGTCGTAATCCTTGTAGGCGCGCGCGCCTTCGAACTTGCGTCCGTTGATGATCAGAGTCGGCGTCGCCTGAACGTCGAACGCGCGCCCTCCTTCCTGGGCGCGGCGGATGATCCGCTCCATCTCCGCCTGATCGTTGATGCAGGCATCGAAACGGCTCTTGCTCAGACCGGCCAGAGCGGCGAACTGGGCCAGCGCCTTGAGCGGATCACTGGCGCGTGTCCAGCGGTCCTGGTTCTGGAACAGCACGTCGAGAAAGGCGAAATACCGCTCGCCCGGGATGCAGTTGGCGACCGCCGCGGCGCGTAGCGCCAGGCCGTCGAGCGGAAAGTGGCGATAGACCAGACGCACGCGGCCCTTGGCGATCCAGTTTTCCCTGATCCCCGGCAATGCGTTGGTGTGAAAGGCGGCACAGTGCGGGCAGGTGAGCGAGGAATACTCGATGATCGTGATCGGCGCCGTTGCTTCGCCGAGGACGCGATCATCGTCGAAGACCGGGGTTTCGACGACCTTGTCCGGCAGTTCGACGGCGGCGCGCCCTCCGCGGCCGATCAACGCAATCGCCGCCAAGCTCGCGGCCCCTATCAGGATTTTCCTGCGTTCCATGCTTCACCTACCATATGTTGTTATCGTAGTCGGGGAAATCGGTCGGCACAAGATGCGTTCGACGCTTGCACACAGGCTTCGGACCGGCCCGACGGCCTGTTGGCCGCGCATTACACGGTGGGGATGTGGCAGCCTTTTGGCAAGAGCCGTGGCCCGTCCGGCCCGAACGGTGACATCAGCGCCGGCGTGTGCGCACCGCCCGGGCCAGACGGGCGAGCGCGTCGCGGACCTCGGAATCGGGGATCGCGGCCAGACGCGGGTCGTCCTGCATGTCGGGGCCGGGTGCAGGATCGTCGTCTGCGGCCGCTGATGGCGTAACCTGTGCGGTCAGCGGCGCCTGCAACAGGCGCAGGCGGTGGACGGCGCGAAAACCGAAATAGCCGTTGATCCGTTCGATCAGAATCGGGGCCAGATGCTGTACCTCGAGGGCGAATCCGGCCTCCACGCGCAGCGTGAGAACGCCTTCGCCGCTTTGTCCGGGGCGTGGCCGGTCGAGTTTCTTCGGCCGGCATCGCATGGCGATGTCGTGGCCGACGATATCGGCCCATTCGTTGAT
>RFLL01000355.1 GCA_003693905.1 Alphaproteobacteria bacterium | reverse complement strand
TTGTCCTCACCGGTCGGGGGCGGGGGAGATGCCTTTGGCCCGCTTTGCGGTCCGCCGCTGAAACGCAGGGGCGCGATCACCGGCGGTACGTCCGCCAGGCCGCCGGCAGCCGGTCCGAAATCCGGGATCCCGAAATCCGCGACCAGGGGCAACGGTGGTGCCACATCGTCGAAGAACGGGTTGCCGCCCTCGGCCGTCGTCTCCGCCACTTCGTCGAAGATCACGAGATCGCTCAGGATCTGCCCCAAATCCTCGACATAGCCGTGGCTGCCGCCGCCATAGGCCGGCGTCGCGCCGGCTGCCGTCGCCAGGGGAGCCTCGTTCCCCGGGGACGGGGCCGCATCGGCAGGACCGGCGGGGGTGTTCGACGGCCGCGGATCCGCATCGCCCACGGCCTCCGGGACCTGCAGCGACGGTTCCTCGTCCGGCACCTCGGCGATGACCGCCGCGTGGGCGGATAGGGGGGACGCCGGTGCCGTCCGGGCCTCGTCGCGGGCCGGCATGTCGTTGTCAGATTGCACGGTGGGGCCGATCAAGCCTGACATGGTATTTCTTGTTCCGGTGAAACGTCATTTGCATGGTGAAACAGACAATAATTATTATTCCATGCATTTATTAATCGCGTTTTAAATTTCAAGTAAACGTAAAATACTGAACAAATACATACCTAATTTTCGCAAAATTTTACCTTGTTGCCAAATCGTGGCGAACCCCGCCTTAACCCGATGTCAAGCGTCCGTCGGCACTCTGATCTGATGCGCCGCGCGAGCGGATTCCGCCGCCCGCGCGTTCGGACAACCGATCGGACCGGGATCAGGATGCTCAGGCCTTTTGCTCTTGCATGCGTGCTGCTGATGGCCGTTGTGGCGCCGGCGCTTGGCCAGTGGAAAATTCTCTACTACGACAAGAACGGGCAGGTGGTCGGCGTGCGCAAAAATCCGACCGATCGCAAGGTCGGGACCGCCCCCGCCGCCGGTCCGGCGGGCGAATCCGCCCGCGCCGCGGCCACCGCACGCATCGTTGCCGGCGAGGTCATCGTGGCCAACGCTCCCCGAGGATTTACCGGCATCGTCCGGGCACTCGGTTTCGCGGTGCTCGAACGCGCGTCCCTGCGCGCGCTTGCCGTCGACGTCTTCCGCCTGCGTGTGCCGCGGGGGCTTTCGGTGCCGGCGGCGATAGTGCGCCTGCGCCAGAGATTTCCCGGCATCACGGTCGATGCCAACCACCTGCTGGAAGCGTCCGCAGTCGAGCGCACGCCGGAACTTCATGCCCGCCGCCTGATGGGATGGCGCTCGCCGCCGCCGTGGTGCGGGCG
This sequence comes from Alphaproteobacteria bacterium, assembly GCA_003693905.1. Lineage (GTDB taxonomy): Bacteria > Pseudomonadota > Alphaproteobacteria > Kiloniellales > J153 > J153. The sequence continues at coordinate 5,665 of RFLL01000355.1, read as the reverse complement.
CGGGGTGCGCATCGGCATCATCGACGGCGCGGTGGACGTGCGCCACCCGGCGCTGGCCGGTCGGGCGATCGAGTACCGGGCGTTTCAGGGGCCGGGTCATCGCCCGGGAGCGGCCTCGCACGGCACGGCCATCGCCGCCATGATCGTCGGCGCCGCGCCGTGGGGCGGTCTTCTGCCCGGGGCCGAGCTCAAGGCCGCAAACATTTTCGAGGCCACCGACAGCGGCGGAGTGTCGGCCAATGTCTTCGGCCTGATGAAAGCGGTCGACTGGATGGTGGCCGAACGCGTCCACGTTCTCAATCTGAGCGTTGCCGGATCACGCAACGCCGTGCTGGGCCAGATTCTCGATCTGGCACGTCGCCGCGGCCTGGTCATGGTTGCTGCCGCGGGCAACGGCGGGGCGCAGGCACCACCGGCCTATCCTGCCGCCTACGATTTCGTGATCGCGGTCACCGCCGTCGATGTGCGCGGCGCCGTCTATCGCCATGCCAACCGGGGCCGCTACATCGATTTCGCGGCACCGGGGGTGGGCATCTGGACCGCGGTGCCCGGCGGCGGCCGGGCCCAGAGCGGCACCTCGTTCGCGGCCCCCTACGTCAGCGTTCTGGCGGCGCTCGAAGTCGCCGGAGGACGGGCGCGCAACGTCGCGGTGGTGCGCGAGCGGCTGCGCACCGGGGTCGACGATCTCGGTGCTCCCGGGCGCGACGAGGTGTACGGATGGGGACTGGTGCGCCTGCCGCGGTCGTGCGCTTCCCCCCACGTCGCCGGGTAAAGGAGGGGACGGCCGCAGCCCTCGGCGCGGCATCGCGTGCGCCCGCGCTTCAGACCGGTCGCTCGCCCTCGATGGTGACCCGGTGCATCACCCGGCGATGGCCGTGGTAGTCGTTCAGCGGGTAGTGCTGGGTGCAGCGGTTGTCCCACAGCGCCAGTGTCCCCGGTGCCCAGCGCACACGGCAGGTAAATTCTTCGCGCACGGCGTGGGCGAACAGAAATTCCAGAATCGGCGCACTTTCCGCTTCGCTCATGGCCTCGAAACGCACGGTGTGGGCGCGGTTGACGTAAAGCGCCTTGCGGCCGGTCACCGGATGGGTGCGGACCACCGGGTGGACCGCTTCGTGCGTGGCCATCTTGTCGAGATCGCGCCCGACCATGGTCCCTTCGGCCAGCGGGGCGGCGCGCACCGTGCCGCCGTTCTTGGCCGCGCTGTTGATCGCCTTGAGGCCGTCGAGCAGAGCCTGCATCCCCGACGACAGCGATTCGTAGGCGAGCACCATGTTGGCGAACAGGGTATCGCCGCCCAGCGGCGGCACTTCGAGCGCATAGAGGGCGGAGCCGAGCGGCGGGCGCTCCAGATACGCAGTGTCGGAATGCCACATGCCGCCGAAATTGGTGGTCTGATGCGCCTCCTTGATGATCGGGACCACGTGCGGATGGCCGGGCAGGGGGGCGGCGAAAGGATAGCGGCCGAGCGGCCCGAACCGCCCGGCAAAGGCGGCAAGCGCGGCCGGGTCGAGCCGCTGATCGCGGAATACGAGCACCGCGTACTCGTGAAAGGCCCGCTCGATGTCCGCGAATACGGCCGCATCGAGCGGTTGCGACAGATCGAGCTGGCGACCCTCGGGACCGGAAATCTCCGCCCCCAGAGCCGGGGTCAGCGGACGGATTTCGATATGGCGACAGGTCATGGTTCGATGCCTGCCGCAGCGCTGGTCAGATCCGGTGCCGGCCGCAGGCGGTGCAGCGTCCACAGGGTGAAGCTGAACAGGATCAGCGCCCCGGCCTGGTGCAGGGCACCGAGCCACACCGGCACCACCCACAGCAGCGTCGCAATGCCGAGTGCGAACTGGATCAGCGCCATCGCCGCGACATGGTGGAGCGCCGAACGCGCCCGTGGCGGCAACTCAAGACGCCGCGCCCACAGCCACAGAGCCAGCGCCGTCGTCACCGTGGTGACGGCGAGCAGGCGGTGATTGAACTGGACCGCGGCCACGTTCTCGAACCAGTTGGCGACGAACGGTTGCAGGGCGGCATAGTCGGCCGGCACCAGGCGGCCGTCCATCAGGGGAAAGGTATTGTAGATGAAGCCGGCATCGAGCCCGGCCACGAATCCGCCCGAAGCGACGGTCACCAGCACCAGCGCGCTCAGGCCCGCAAGCGCCGTGCGCAGGCGCCCGGTCCGCGCGTCGGTGCTCGGCACCGGCGCCGGCTCCAGCAGGCCGAGTGCAATCCACAGGATGACCCCGTAAATCGCGACCGCGGCCAGCAGGTGGGCGACCAGACGGTACTGGCTGACGTCGGTGCGATCGGCAAAGCCGCTGGCCACCATGTACCAGCCGAGCGCCCCCTGCCCGGCGCCGAGGACAAAGATGAGCGCCAGGCGCGGCGCCAGGGTGCGGCGGATCCGCCCCCGGATCAGGAACCACAGGAACGGCACCAGAAAAACGACACCGATCAGCCGGCCCCACAACCGGTGGAAGTATTCCCACCAGAAAATGGCCTTGAATTCGGCCAGGGTCATGCCGGCGTTGACGTCCCGGTATTCGGGGATCTGCTGATAGAGGGCGAAGACCCGCTGCCATTCAGCTTCGCTCAAAGGCGGCAATGCGCCGCGCAGCGGCGCCCATTCCATGATCGACAGCCCGGAATCGGTCAGGCGGGTGATGGCCCCGATCACCGCCATGGCGAAGATCATGGCGCAGCATGCGAGCAGCCAGAGCCCGATTGCGCGATCGGCGGATGGAGATTGTGCGTCGGAAGACGACGACGAAACGGCGATTGTCATTATCTCAGCGCCCCGCTACCGGATCGGCCGCCGCCGTGTGTGGCCGGTTATCTCGCAGGCGAGGAATCGGCTGCGCCGCGGCCATGATGTTGGCGGTCTACGCCTGTCATAGCCGAGGCGCAGCGTTGACGCCAGAGGGCGAATGGCGGCCACGCGCTGGCGTCCACGAGCGCCGGGCGCAGCCTCGCGTCTTGTCGCCGTTTGCGGGCTACTGCAACTGGAACAGGGCCGAGGCGTAGCCGGTGCGCGGTGGCTGGATCAACTGCACGTTGGCGACCTTGACCGAATGCAGCCGGCCCTCGATGTTGCGGACCCAGAAATCGAGGAACCGCCGCAGCACCGGAAATTCCGGCGCCAAGTCGTATTCCTGCCAGACGAAGGTCTGGAGCAGGTTCGGATGATCCGGCATGTGGTACAGAATCTCCGCCGTCGTCAGGCGGTAGTTGTTGAGCTGCTTGATGAGGCCGCTCATGGGTTTTGCTCCGTTCATGAAACTCCGATCGCAATGGTTGTCCGGTCGATGTCAATGGTGCCCGATCCGGATTTTCATGACAATCCAAAACTAGTAAACAAAACAATAAGTTAGCAGCGAACGCCGGAGACTGCTGCCAGCCGTTCGATAGGGCTGTCGGGCAAAAGGGAGGCGTGGCGCACATCCCCGGCCTGCGCAAGACCTGTGCATGAGCCGCGCTCGGCCGACATGGGGACGGCGGATCCTTGACACCTGCCGGCCGGCCACGTAGACAAATCAGCACTCACCGAACGAGAGTGCTAAAGGGCGGCTTTCGCGGTGTCGATCAAGAGCAACACCCCAGTCCCGAACATGGAGAGACCGTCATGAGGTTCCGTCCGCTGCACGACCGCGTGGTTATCCGGCGCATCGAAGAAGAGGAAAAGACGCCCGGGGGGATCATCATCCCCGATACGGCGAAGGAAAAGCCGATTCAGGGCGAGGTCTTGGCCGTCGGGCCGGGCGGGCGCGACGAGGAGGGCCGCCTCCAGCCCATGGACGTCAAGGTCGGCGATATCGTGCTGTTCGGCAAGTGGTCGGGCACCGAGGTCAAGATCGAGGGTGAGGAAGTCGTCATCATGAAGGAATCGGACATCCTCGGTGTGATCGAGGGCACGGGCGCCAAGACCGGGAAGAAGGGCAAGGGCAAACGCGCCGCCTGACCCGGGTGCTTGCGGGGTGTTCGCTTTTCGCCGTTCGTCCCGCCATTGCGAGCGCCGCCAAGGGCCGCCTCGGATGATCGGGGCGGCCTTTTCGGTGTCCCCCCGGCTTGTACGTCCTCCGGCTTACAGATGGGCGTAGCGCGCGCGCACCCCGCGTTCGATGGCGGCGGCTTCCAGTCGTCCGACATCGAGGCGGTGGCGCAGGAATTCAAGCAGCCGCAGCTCCTCCTGCGTCGCCCGACCGTCGGCGGCGGCCACTTCGCAGGCCAGTGCATAGGCGGTTTCGCGCAACCGCGGTGGCAGGCCGGAGACGATGCGCTCCAGAACCATCTCGAGACCGTTGTCCTCTCCCAGCAGCCGGGCGCAGTCCTGGGCGGTGGCGCTCAAGTGCCCGGGGTCGAAATCGCGAAAGATCGGCAGGCTGCGCACCACTTCGCCGATCGTGTGCAGCTCGCGGTCGGTCATGTCGCGATCGGCGGCGGAAACCAGAACCATGGTGTAGATGAGGGCGGATTGGGTTGCGTTCGCATCGTTCATCGGATGGGGCCTCCTGCCAGGTTCGGGGACGGGATGAGGACGGGATAACGAACAATCGCTTCTGCCTTCGCACGCGCCCGACAGGGCGTCAAGGCGTGTTCTGAGCCGGCCTGCGCCCGATGCATGGCCCCCGTGCAGCAGCGGGGCTCGACACGGGGCGGCTTCTGCGGGCAGGGTGCACGCCATGGCGGCGGTGCTGAACATCATCCTTCCGGTCTTCGGCATCATGCTGACCGGCTATCTGTGCGGCCGCTTCCGCGTTCTCGGCGAAGCCAGCAGCCAGGCCCTCAACGCTTTCGTCTATTACGTATCGCTGCCGGCGCTGTTCTTCATCTCGATGGCTCGGGTCGAAATCGGCGAGGCCTTCCATGCGCCGTTCCTGATGGCCTTCGGCGGCGGCCTGCTGGGCAGCTTCGGCCTAGCCATGCTGATCGGCACCTTCGTCTTTCCCAACCGGCTGGCGGCACTCGGCCTGCACGCGATCACGGCGGTGTTCTCCAATACCGGGTATCTCGGCATTCCGCTGCTGCTGACCGCCTTCGGGGAAGCGGGGAAGCTGCCCGGCATCATCAGCACCGTCATCATGGGGGCGGTGGTGATGCCGGTCGGCCTGGCCATCGTCGAGATCGACCTCAGCCAGGACTCCCACCCTTTGCGCATCGTGCGCAATGTTCTGATCGGCGTCGCCAAGTCGCCGCTGGTTCTGTCGGCGGTGGCGGGACTGCTGGTTTCGGCTCTGGGCTGGCCGGTGCCGGTGGCGCTGGCCACCTTCGGCGACATCCTGGGCGCCGCCGCGGCGCCGTGTGCTCTGTTCGCCATCGGGCTGTTCATGGTCGGGCGCTCGGTCACCGCCGGCCTGGGCGAGGTCGGGTGGCTGGTGGGGATGAAGCTGCTGGTCCATCCCGCGCTGACCGCGTGGCTGGCCTACGGGGTGCTGCGCATGGATCCGGTGTGGGCCGCCGCCGCGGTAATGCAGGCGGCGCTGCCGACCGGGGCGCTGGCGTTCGTTCTGGCGCAGCAGTACGGCATCTACGTACAGCGCGCGACCGCGGCGATCATGATTTCCACGGTTCTGTCCGTGGTCACGTTGTCGGTGCTGCTGACGTTCCTCGGCGTCGGCTAGCGGGGTGCCGTTTCGGTATCGCACCCGGCAAGAAACGCGCGCGTTGCCGC
>RFLL01000354.1 GCA_003693905.1 Alphaproteobacteria bacterium | reverse complement strand
GTCTATCAGGGCAAAGCCCTGGTCAATTCGGTCACCGGCGAAGAGGACCGCCTGGAAAGCGTGCTGCCGCTGGTCAAGAAGTACGGTGCCGCGGTGGTCGCTATCTCCAACGATGAAAGCGGCATTTCCGAAGACCCGGACGTGCGCTTCGAAGTCGCGAAGAAGATCGTCGAACGTGCCGCCGACTACGGCATTCCCGCCTGCGACGTGGTGGTCGACCCGTTGGTCATGCCGATCGGTGCACTGGGCAACGCCGGGCGGGCGGCGTTTCACCTGATCCGGCGCCTGCGCGAGGAGCTGCGCGTCAACACCACCTGCGGCGCCTCGAACATCAGCTTCGGGCTGCCCAACCGCCATGCGCTCAATGCCCATTTCCTGGCCATGGCGGCCGGTGCCGGCATGACCTCGGCAATCATGAACCCGCTCCACGAGGAGGAAATGACCGCCATCATGGCGGCCAACGTCCTCAACGGCGTCGATCCCAACTGCGCCCGGTGGCTGCGCCGGTTCCGCGCCCCGGCACCGGCCGATGCCGCCGGGGTCGGCGAGGGGCGCCGCGAACGCCGCCGGCGGCGCGGCTGATCACGGCTCAGACGGTGGCCCGGGACCCTCTCGTCGTCTTTACGCCATCCGGCCGACGCGGACATTTTCCGATCGGCACGCCGGTGGTGGAGGCGGCACGCAGACTGGGCGTGGACATCGACTCGGTGTGCGGCGGACGGGGCCTGTGCGGACGCTGCCAGATCCGCCCAAGCGTCGGCGAGTTCGCCAAACACGGCATCGTCAGCCGCGCCGAGAACCTGTCGCCGCTCAACGACGTCGAACGCCGCTACGATGCCAAACGCGGCCTCGGGCCGGGCCAGCGGCTGTCGTGCCAGACGCAGGTTCTGGGTGATCTGGTTGTCGACGTGCCGCCCGACAGCCAGGTTCACAAGCAGCTCGTGCGCAAGCGCGCCGAAGTGCGCGACATCGAACTCGACCCGGCGATCCGCCTCCACTACGTCGAGGTCGACCCGCCCGACATGCATACCCCCTCCGGTGACCTTGAGCGCCTGCTGAAGGCGCTGAAAGCCCAATGGGGCCTCGACAGCCTGGACTGCGATCTCAGGGTACTGCAAACGTTGCAACCGGTGCTGCGCGCCGGCAACTGGAAGGTCACCGTGGCGATCCACCGGGCGCAGGTTCTGATCACAGTCTGGCCGGGGTTTCACGACGCCGCCTATGGGGTGGCCGTCGATGTCGGCTCGACCACGATCGCCGCCCATCTGTGCAACCTGTCGAGCGGGGCGGTGGTCGCCTCGGCCGGAACCATGAATCCGCAGATCCGCTTCGGCGAAGACCTGATGAGCCGGGTCTCCTACGTCATGATGAACCCGGGCGGCGAAGTCCAACTGACCGCCGCGGTGCGCGAAGCGATCGATGCGCTGCTGCGCGAGGTGGCCGCGGACGCCGGCATCGACAAGAACGACATCCTCAATGTCGTTTTCGTCGGCAACCCGATCATGCATCATCTGCTGCTCGGAATTTCACCGGTCGAGCTGGGCGGTGCGCCGTTTGCGCTCGCCGTCAATTCCGGCCTCACCTTCTGGGCCAGCGAGATCGGGCTGAGTGAACTCAACCGCGGCGCGCGGGTCTATACCCTGCCATGCATCGCCGGACACGTGGGCGCCGATACCGCCGGGGTCATCCTTTCGGAAAGCCCGCATCTCGGCACCGACATCACCCTGATCGTCGATGTCGGCACCAACGCCGAAATCGTCCTCGGCAACAAGGATCGCCTGCTCGCCTGTTCTTCGCCGACCGGCCCGGCGTTCGAAGGCGCGCAAATTTCCTGCGGCCAGCGCGCCGCCCCCGGCGCCATCGAGCGCGTGCGCATCGACCCCGAGACGCTGGAGCCGCGCTTCAAGGTGATCGGTTGCGAGCTGTGGTCGAACGAGGCCGGGTTTGACGAGGCGATCCGGCACATCGGCGTGACCGGAATCTGCGGCTCCGGCATCATCGAGGTCCTGGCCGAGATGTTCCTGACCGGCATCCTGCTCGGCGACGGCACCATCGACGGCGCGATGGCCGCCCGCAGCCCGCGAATCCAGGCCGACGGGCGCACGTTCTCCTACCTGCTGCACGCGGGCACGCCAGAGATCCGCATCCTCCAGACCGACGTGCGCGCCATTCAGCTTGCCAAGGCGGCGCTTTACGCCGGCGCGCGGCTGCTCATGGACCGCCTCGGCATCGATACGGTGGACCGGATCGTACTGGCCGGCGCGTTCGGCAGTCATATCGACGTCAAATACGCCATGATCCTGGGCATGATCCCGGATTGCGACCTGGCCCGGGTGTTCTCGGCCGGCAATGCCGCCGGTACCGGCGCCCGCATCGCCCTGCTCAATCAGCGCGCCCGCGACGAGATCGCCGAAATCGTGCGCCGGGTCGAAAAGATCGAAACCGCCGTCGAGCCGCGTTTCCAGGAACATTTCGTGGAAGCCATGAACATCCCGCACAAGTCGGCCCCCTATCCTCACCTTGCGGCCGCGGTACCGTTGCCCGCGGCCCGCGCGCATACGCGCGAGGACACAAGCGACACTCCCGGCGGCGGACGACGCCGGCGGCGGCGCAGGGAAACGACCTGACGGCGGTCCCTGATCCGCCCGTTCGGAGCCGGTGGCGGTTATTCGACCGCTTCGTGTTCATCCATGGCCGGCGGTTCGATCGGCGGTGCGCTCAAAGCCGGCAGGCCGCGTTCGCGGCGCGGTGTATGACCGAAGAAGTCGCGGTAGCACTTGGAGAAGTGCGAGGCCGAAACGAAGCCGCAGGCCAGCGCCACGTCGATGATCGGCATGTCGGTCTGGATCAGCAGCAGCCGCGCCCGGTCGAGGCGCAGCTCCAGATAATAGCGCGCCGGCGAGCGGCGCAGATACTTGTGGAACAGCCGCTCGAGCTGGCGCGTCGACAGCCCGGCGCGGCGAGCGAGCTCGGTGCGCTCCAGCGGTTCTTCGAGGTTCTGTTCCATCAACCGGATGACCGACAGCAGCTTGGTGTGACGCACCCCGAGGCGCGCCGGCAGCGACATGCGCTGGTGGTCGTGCTCGTCGCGGATGCGCTCGTGGACGAACTGATCGGCGACGGCGGCGGCCAGGGCATGGCCGTGCTGGCGGGCAAGAAGATTGAGCATCAGGTCGATCGCCGCGGTGCCACCGGCACAGGTGAAACGGTTGCGGTCGATCTCGAACACCTCGTCGGTGACTTCGATCTCGGGGAACTCCTCCACGAAACCGGCAATGTTTTCCCAGTGGATGGTGCAGCGGTAGCCGTCGAGCAGCCCGGCGCGCGCCAGCACCAGGCTGCCGGTGCACAAGGCGCCGATGTCGGCGCCGCGCCGCGCCATGCGCCGCAACCACGAAGCCATGGGACGGATATCGAATTTCTGGACGTCGAGGCCGCCGCACACGATCACCGTCGGCCAGCTTTCGGCCGCGGTCAGATCGCCGGCCACCGCCACTTCTATTCCCGCCGAGGACCGCACCGGCCGGCCGTCGCACGAAAACAGCGCCCATTGGTAGAGCTCGCGCCCGCTGGTCCGGTTGGCCAAGCGCATCGTCTCCACCGCGCCGGTGAAAGCGATCATGGAGAAGTTGGGAATCAGGACCAGCCCGATACGCTGCGGCAGTTCCCGCGGTGGTGCACCAAACATGCCCGAAACACCTCACACGACTTGCCGTCGATCCGCCGTCTGTCCCGAAAAGTCTGGCATAAACCGGCCTCTGTCGCGAACGGAAAAGTTCGTGCCGTCAACTCGCAAGCCGGCAGACCTGAGACACAGCTTTCTCTTGCCCGAACAGGGGACACCGGACAAGGATCCCGAAGTCCGCTCACCGGACCCTTGAAAATCTGCAGCCCGGCCCTACGCTCGCCCGGGACAGGCCCGGAAGAAGGTCCAGGCAGGCCCGGGGGGAGGTTCCGTCATGACACGGCGCTATTCGATCTTCGCGCTCGTTCGCAACGCGCTCAGCTATCACGAAAATTGGCCGCAGGTCTGGCGCAGCCCGGAGCCCAGGCCGGAGTACGATGTCATCATTGTCGGCGGCGGCGGTCACGGGCTGGCAACCGCCTACTACCTGGCCAAGGAACACGGCATCACCAACGTCGCGGTGATCGAGCGCGGCTGGCTGGGGGGCGGCAACACCGGGCGCAACACCACGATTGTGCGCTCCAACTATCTGTGGGACGAAAGCGCCGCCCTTTATGAGCATGCGCTCAAGCTGTGGGAAGGGCTGTCGCGGGAGCTCAACTTCAACGTCATGTTCAGCCAGCGCGGCGTGCTCAACCTGGCTCACAATCAGCACGACCTGCGCGAGCTGCACCGGCGGATCAACGCCAATCGCCTGAACGGCATCGATTCCGAGTTCCTGACCCCGCGCCAGATCCAGGCCATGGTTCCGATCATGGATCTGCGCGGCAACGGGCGCTATCCGGTTCTCGGCGCCTCGCTGCAACGCCGCGGCGGCACCGCCCGTCATGACGCGGTCGCCTGGGGCTATGCCCGCCAGGCCGATGCGCGCGGCGTCGACATCATCCAGGAATGCCCGGTCACCGGCTTTCGCATCACGAATGGGCGGATCGAAGGGGTGGAAACGGGCAAGGGCTTCATCCGCGCCAAGAAGGTCGGCGTCGTCGTCGCCGGACATGCCAGCGTGCTCGCCAACATGGCCGGCTTCCGCCTGCCGATCACCAGCCTGCCCCTGCAGGCCCTGGTATCGGAGCCGGTCAAGCCGGTGATCGACACCGTGGTCATGTCGGGCGCGGTGCACGCCTATGTGAGCCAGTCGGACAAGGGCGAGCTGGTCATCGGTGCCGGTGTCGACAAATACGTCGGCTATGGCCAGCGCGGCAGCCTGCCGGTGACCGAGGAGACCCTGGCCGCGGTGTGCGAGCTGTTCCCCCTGTTCCGGCGCATGCGGATGATGCGGCAGTGGGGCGGCATCGTCGACACCTGTCCGGATGCCAGCCCGATCATCTCCAGGACGCCAGTCGAGAACCTTTTCTTCAACTGCGGCTGGGGCACCGGCGGCTTCAAGGCGACGCCGGGATCGGGCTGGGTCTTCGCCTACACCATCGCCCGCGGCGAGCCGCATCCGCTCAATGCCGCGTTTTCACTCGACCGTTTCCGCACCGGCTATCTGATCGACGAGCACGGTGCCGCCGCCGTCGCCCACTGAAACCATGGCCCACTGGACCGAGATCGAGGATCACCCGTCATGTTGCTGATCCCCTGCCCCTACTGCGGCCCGCGCAGCGAAACCGAATTTTCCTACGGCAACCAGGCCCACATCGCCCGCCCCGAGGATCCCGATGCGCTCAGCGACGGGGACTGGGCCGCCTACGTATTCCTGCGCGACAATACCAAGGGCGTGTATCTGGAACGGTGGGTCCACAGCCACGGCTGCCGGCGCTGGTTCAATGTCGCCCGCCACACCGTGAGTTACGAAATCCTGGCGGTCTACGAGGTTGGCACGCCACCGCCGGACATCGAACTCAAGACCGAAATATGACCGCCACGCAGACGAAGGGGCGAGGAGCGCCATGAGCCAGCCGTTCCGCCTTCCCGACGGGGGCCTGATCGATCGCACGCGGCCGCTGCGCTTCCGTTTCGACGGCCGCGACTACGGCGCTTATGCGGGCGACACTCTGGCTTCGGCCCTGCTCGCCAACGGCGTCCACCTGATCGGGCGCAGCTTCAAGTATCACCGCCCGCGCGGCATCGTCTCGGCCGGAGCGGAGGAACCGAACGCGTTGATGCAACTGGGCGCGGACCCGCGTACCGATCCCAACATGCGCGCCACCCAGGTCGAGCTCTACGACGGTCTGGTCGCGCAATCGCAGAACCGCTGGCCGTCTCTCGCCTTCGATGTCGGCGCGCTCAACGGCCTGTTCTCGCGCCTGTTTCCGGCCGGGTTCTACTACAAGACGTTCATGTGGCCGGCGTCGTGGTGGATGGCCTACGAAAAAGTCATCCGCCATGCCGCCGGTCTCGGCCGCGCCCCGCGCGAGCGCGACCCCGACCGTTACGACAAGACCTTCGCACATTGCGACGTGCTGGTGGTCGGCGGTGGGCCGGCGGGTCTAGCCGCGGCCCTGGCCGCCGGTCGCACCGGCGCCCGCGTCGTCCTGGCCGAACAGGACGCGCGCCTCGGCGGTGCCCTTCTGCACAATCCGGATGAGACCATCGACGGTCTGCCGGCGCACGACTGGATCGCCGCGGTGGAGCGCGAGCTGGCGCAGATGGACAACGTTTTCGTCCTCACCCGGACCGTGGCCTACGGCTATTTCGACCACAATTTCCTGGGTCTGCTGGAACGGGTCACCGATCATCTGCCCGCAACCGAGCGCCCCGATCATCTGCCGCGCCAGCGGTTGTGGAAGATGCGCGCCAGACAGGTGGTGCTGGCCACCGGCGCCATCGAACGACCGCTGGTGTTCTGCGACAACGACCGGCCGGGCATTCTGCTGGCCGATGCGTGCCGGAGCTACGTCAACCGCTATGCGGTCCGGCCGGGACAGACGGCGGTGATCTTTACCAACAATGATTCCGGTTACCGGGCCGCTCTCGACATGAACGCC
>RFLL01000353.1 GCA_003693905.1 Alphaproteobacteria bacterium | reverse complement strand
CGCCGCAGCCGCATCCTGAAGGCGCCGGGAGGCGCGAACGTGCCATGAAGCTTGCGCCGCGCGACATCGAGCGCTTCGTTCACGCCCCTGATCCCGCCATCGTGGCCGTCCTGGTCCATGGCCCCGACGAAGGGCTGGTGCGCGAACGTGCCGCCGCCCTGGTCAGGGCGGTGGCCGGTACGCTCGATGATCCGTTCCGGATCACCGAGCTGTCCGCTGCCGACCTCAGGGCCGATCCCGCGCGCCTGACCGACGAGGCGGCGACATTGTCGTTCGGTGGCGGCCGGCGGGTGGTGCGGGTGCGCGAGGCCGGCGATTCGCTGGCCACGGCATTTCGCGCCCTGTTGGCGCAGATGTCGCCGGAGGGCGGAACGGCGGCGCTGATCGTGGCCGAAGCCGCCGATCTCGGCGCCCGTTCGGCGCTGCGCCGGGTGTTCGAGCAGGCGAAGAACGCGGCGGCCATCGCCTGCTACCACGACGATGCCCGCACACTGGCCGATGTCATCGACCGCACCCTGCGGGACCACGGGCTGACCATCGCGCCGGCGGCCCGGGCCGAGCTGATCGCGCGCCTGGGCGGCGATCGTCAGATCACCCGCAGCGAGATCGAGAAGATCGCCCTTTACGTCGGCCCCGGGGCAAAACGGATCGAGGTCGAGGACGTGCGGGCCTGCGTCGGCGACAGCGCCGAGCTGACGCTGGAGGATGTCGCCCTGGCCACCGCCGGCGGCGATCTCGGCGCGCTCGACCGGGCGCTGGCGCGCAGCTTTCAGGAGGGCGCCAGCCCGGTCGCGGTGATGCGGGCGGTGGCGCGCCATCTGCAACGTCTGCACCTCGTCGCCGGCCTGATGGCCGCCGGTGCCGCCTACGCGCAGGCTGCCGGCAGGCTGCAACCGCGGGTGTTCTGGAAAACTGCCGCCCGGTTCGAGGCCCAGGCCCGGGCCTGGGCGCCGCACCGCCTGGCGGCGGCGCTGGCATATCTGCTGGAGGTCGAACAGGCGTGCAAACGCACCGGTGCGGCGGCCGATCTGCTGTGCGCGCGGGCACTCTTCGACATCGCCCGCACCGCCCCTGGCCACCGCCGCCGCGCCGCCTGAGCGTTTCGAAGCCGGAACGGTTTGGCGGCGGTCTCAGGCAGCGCCCGGCGGCGGCGCCTGGTTGAGGCGACGCAGCACGTCGTCGAGCTGTTCCAGCGTGTTGTAGTGGATGGTCAGCGAGCCGCCGGTGCCGTGGAAGTCGATCGACACCTTGAGGCCGAGCAGCGCCGTCAGATCCCGCTCCAGCGCCAGAGTATCGGCGTCCTTGGCCCCGGGTCCCGGGTCCGGGGTCCGGTCGGTGCCGGACATCGCAGCGGCGCGGCCGCGCGCCCCCTGAACCAGGCGTTCGGCCTGGCGCACGCTCAGGCCGCGGGCAACGATCTTCCGGGCCAAGGCTTCGGCGTCCTCGCGGCCGATCAGCGGCCGGGCGTGACCGGGGCTGAGCTCGCCGCGGTCGATCATCTCCTTCACGGCATCGGGCAGCGACAGCAGGCGCAGGGTGTTGGCGATGTGGCTGCGGCTTTTGCCGACGATCCTGGCGAGCTGGTCCTGGGTGTGGCGGAACTCCTCGATCAGGCGGCGATAGCCCTCGGCCTCTTCGATCGCCGACAGGTCCTGGCGCTGGACATTTTCGACCAGAGCCACTTCGAGGGCCTGGCTGTCGGACAGTTCGCGAATGACCACCGGGACTTCGTGAAGCTGTGCCAGTTGCGCCGCGCGCCAGCGCCGCTCGCCGGCGACGATTTCGAACTCGGCCGGAATGCCCGGATGGCGGCGCACCACGAGCGGTTGCACAATGCCGTTGGCCGCAATCGAATCGGCCAGGGCCCGTAACGCTTGTTCGTCGAAGTGCCGGCGCGGCTGCGCCTTGTTCGGATGAATCTGTTCGATGGCAACGGTTTTCGCCGAACGGACCTTGTCAAGCTCCGCATAATCCTCGGATTCTTCACCGAACAGTGCGGCCAGCCCCCGGCCCAGGTTCGTTCGCTTGTTCGGATCCGTTGCGGGCGCTTCTTCGCTCATGATCGCAGCTCCTCGAGTGCGGGCGGCCGGCATCGGACGCGGGCGACGGCGGCCCCGGGCCGGATCAGACCGCCAGCGCGGGGACGGGCTCGGGCGACTGCTCGCGCCGCAGCACCTCCCGGGCCAGGCGGATGTAGGCCTGCGCCCCGGCGCATCCCATGTCGTAGAGCAGCACCGGCTTGCCATGGGAGGGGGCTTCGGACACGCGCACGTTGCGCGGGATGATGGTGTCGTAGACGGCCGCTCCCATGTGAGCACGCACGTCGCGAGCGACCTGGTCGCACAGGTTGTTGCGGCGGTCGAACATGGTCAGCACGATGCCCTGGATTTCCAGGTCCGGATTGAGCGCGCGCTTGACCCGGCGGATTGTCCGCATCAAGTGCGACAGCCCTTCCAGAGCATAGAACTCCGCCTGCAACGGCACCAGAACGGCATCGGCCGCCACCAGGGCATTCAGCGTCAGCAGGCCGAGCGCCGGCGGGCAGTCGATGAGAATGTAATCGTAGAGACCGCGCTGCCCCTGAAGCGCGTCGCGGAGGCGAAATTCGCGCCGCGGCAGGTCGATCAGCTCCAGTTCGGCCGCCGACAGATCGACATCCGACGGGGCCACGAACATGCCCGGAACCCGGGTTTCGAGCACGGTCGCCCCGAGCGGGGCGGCGCCGACGATGACCTGATAGATGTTGTGGCTGCGCCGCTCGGCGGTGATGCCGAGGCCGGTGCTGGCGTTGCCCTGGGGATCGAGGTCAATGACCAGAACCCGCTTGTGACAGGCGGCCAGCGCGGTGGCCAGGTTGATCGCGGTCGTCGTCTTGCCGACGCCGCCCTTCTGATTGGCCACGGCAATGATGCGCGTCGCCGCCGGCGCCGGCCCATCGTGCATCGCGTCGTCCGAGACCGGCGTCTCGTCCGGCGTTCGTTCGGTTCGGGGCCGCACATCCGCGAACGGTTCGCCCGACGAAGTTCCGTTCGCAGGCGGTTCGCCCGAAGCCCATTCGTCCGGAATCCGGCCCTCGGGGCGCGGCCCGTCCGAGGGCAGGGCCGGCCGTGATGATGCGGCGCGAGCTGGCGCGCGATCCGGAGAGTCGGCCTCGGAACGGCGGCGGGCCATGAAATCGGAGCGGTGTCGAGGCGCTTGGGTCGACCAGGGACCGAACACGGGGGACCGGTTCTCCTTTCAGGCAACCAGGCGAAGACGCACGATTCGCCCTTCCGGGTCGCTGCGGCTGGGAAGAACGTCGACGCTTATCTTCCACATTTCGTGCGAGTCGGTCAATTCCCGTTCGACATCACGCCCCTTCGGGAACAGGGCCACGGGATCGCCCGCCCCGGACACCGCCCCGGAGGCTATCCCGGAGGCTGACCCGTCCGGGCGCAGAAACGGCGCCGCATAGCCGATCAGGCGCGGCAGGGGTGCCAAAGCGCGCGCCGTGACGACGTCGGCCGGAAACGGCGTCAGGTGTTCGATCCGCGTCATATGCAGAGCCACTTCGGTTCCGGTGATGCGGGCCGCTTCGCGCAGAAAGGCGGCTTTTTTGGCGTCCGCTTCAACCAAATGCACCTCCCCCGCACCGAGGATCGCCAGGACCAGTCCGGGGAACCCGGCGCCGCTGCCGAGATCGACCACAATCCGGGATCGATCCGGTGGCGGCGGGGGCATCAGCGGCAGAAGTTGCGCCGAATCGAACATGTGCCGGCGCCACAGGTCCGGCAGACGGGCGCGGCTGACGAGGTTGATGGCCCGCGACCACCGGAGCAGAAGGTCGCCGTAGGCCTCCAGACGGGCGAGTGTTT
>RFLL01000352.1 GCA_003693905.1 Alphaproteobacteria bacterium | reverse complement strand
CTACCGCGCCGGCGGCTGGTGGCTGCGCCCGATGCGCAATCTTGCGCTGCTGGCGCTTTATTTCCTTGGTGTGCCGCCGGCGGTGCTGCGCCGGCTGTACGGATGAGGAAAGGTGAAGACGGGCGAGGAGGGTGATGCCATGCGATCGCGCCGCCATGTGATCATCATGGCCCGCGCGCCGCGCCTGGGGGCGGTCAAGCGGCGTCTGGCGCACGATATCGGCGCCGTAGCGGCGTGGCGTTTCTATCGTACGACGCTGGGTGCGGTGGCGGCGCGCCTGGCCGGTGATCCGCGCTGGACGACGTGGCTGGCGCTGACGCCGGATCGGACGGCGCACCGCCGGCCGCGGCTGCCGCGTCTGACGTCGCAAAGGTGTCTGCGGGTCGTGGCCCAGGGACGCGGCGATCTCGGCGCCCGCATGGCGCGGCTTGTGCGCACGCTGCCGGGGGGGCCGGTGGTGATCGTCGGCTCCGACATTCCCGACCTCGGGGCCGCCGAGGTCGCACAGGCCTTTCGCGCGCTGGCCATGCACGACTGGGTGCTGGGGCCGGCGGGCGACGGTGGCTACTGGCTGATCGGGGCGGCCCGGCGCCGGGGTCTGCCGCGCGGATTTTTGCAGGGAATCCGGTGGTCGAGCCGTCATGCCCTGGCCGATACCCGGCGCAATCTGCGCGGCGCGCGTATCGCCTGTCTCGGACGGATGGTCGACATCGACACCGGCGCCGATCTGGCCCGCTGGCGCCGATGCGCCGGCAGGCCCGGTTCCAGCTTCAGCCGCCGGCGCCGAGGTGTTCCTTGAGCCGCGGCATGAGCTCGACCAGATTGCACGGCCGGGTCCGCGAATCGAGCTGATGGCGCAGGATGTCCTGCCAGGCGTCGCGGCAGGCCGAGGGCGAGCCCGGCAGCGCGAACAGGTAGGTGCCGCCAGCGACGCCGCCGAGGGCGCGGCTCTGGATCGTCGAGGTGCCGATCTTCTGGAAGCTGAGCCAGCGGAACAGTTCGCCGAACCCTTCGATCTCCTTTTCCAGAACCGCTTTCATGGCCTCCGGCGTGGTATCGCGGCCGGTCACACCGGTGCCGCCGGTGGTGATCGCCACGTCGATCCCCGGGTCTTCGACGTAGGTGCGCAGGCGTGCGACGATGGCCTCGAAATCGTCGCGTACGATTTCGCGCCGCACTACGCGGTGACCGTCGGCGGTGATCATCTCCTCCAGGGTGCGGCCGGACTTGTCGTCGTCCAGCGTCCGGGTGTCGGAGACGGTCAGAACCGCAATCGCGACCGGCAGGAACGGGCGGTTTTCGTCAATGCGCGTCATAGCTGGCCAGCTCCGGCGTGTTCGCGTCGAGAGGAACATAGGCCGGCCAGTCGCCGGCCGCCAGAGTGTCGAGAGACGGAGTCGGCTGCCCCAGGCGCAGGCGATAGATCCACAGGTTGGTCAACACGCGCTCGATGAACAGGCGCGTCTCGCGCGACGGCAGGCTTTCGATGAAAAGCAAGGGATCGTCGTCGTAGTCCATCTTGCGCTGCCATTTGCGCAGGTTGCCCGGGCCGCCGTTGTAGGCGGCGGCGAGGCGGAACAGATCGCCGCGCACGTCGCTGTTGTTCATCAGATGGGTAAGGTAGCGCTGTCCCAGCGCCAAGTTGGTGCCGGGGTCGAACAGCTTGCGCTTCTTGGCGCGGCGGAACCCGCGGTCGCGGGCGATGAAGCTGGCGGTGCTGGGCATGAGCTGCATCAGGCCGCGCGCGCCGTCCGGGCTCATGGCCGTGGGGTTGAACCCCGATTCCTGACGGATCAGGGCATAGACCAGCGCCCGGTCGACGATGAAGCCGCCCCGGGGGTGCCACGGCGGGATCGGATAGAGGGCGGCATCCAGCGCCGGGCCGATCGCATCGGGAGATTCGAGCGCCGCCAGCCGGTTGCCGACGCGGTAGGCCAGCTCCGCCATCTGCGCCTGTTCGGCCAGCGCCAGCAGCGCGCCGGCCAGCTCCGGATCGGCCCAGGCGCCCAGACTGCGCAACTCGCGCTCGGCGCGGCGGCGCTGCCCGACCTGAAGCAGGGCCAGCGCGCGCGCGCTGGCCGGCTCCTGCATCAGGCGTGCGAGCAGGGCCGGGTCGAGCGTATGGCGATGGACATCGAAGCGGGTTTCGAGCCCGAGCGCGCTGCGCGCCAGCAGGCCATAGAAGGTGCGCGGGTATTCGGCCGCCCGGGTCAGCCACGGGCTCATCCGTTCCGGATGACGCAGCCGCAGATGCGCCCGCGCCGCCCAGTAGGCGCCGGCGGCGGCGTTCCACGACGAGACCCGGTCGGACCGGGCCAGGTTTTCAAAGTGTTTCGCCGCGTCTTCGATGCGGCCCAGGCGCCAGGCGGCGAGACCGGCGGTCCAGTGGGCGATCGGGACGTATGTGCCCGACCGTGCGGCGGCGGCGGCGGCCAGTCTGTAGGCCTTGTCGTTGCGGCCGTAGTAGTACCAGGCGGCGGCGACCTCGGTGCGGGCCTCGTCGATCTCCACCGTATCGAGAAGGCGGCGCGCCTTGCGGCTGTTCAGCAGCTCTTCGGTGATCGTCAGGCGGGTGCGCAGGACGTTGCGGCGAATCTGGCGCTTCAGGCGCGCCGCCTGACGGCGACCTTCGCGGCTGAGGCGCTTGGTCGAGCGATAGACCGGCTCGGCCCTGGTCTTGGCCATGGCCACCGGAGCGGCATTGCGCGGTTTGCTGGTACGCGGCGGGACCGGGCGCCGGTAGTTCTTCGGCCGCCGTTTGAGCGCCAGCTTGTAGATGCGCCGCGCATCCGGATGGTCGGCGTATTTGGCCATCCAGTTGCGCAGTTCCTTGTAGCGCGAGCGATAGGCCGTCGGGTGCAGATAGCGCTGGGCCAGCACGTGGCCCATCAGACGCCGGTCCTTGAGCTGCTTGATGCGCTTGTCCGCGGCCTTCCACTTGCCCTTTTCCTGCAGGGCGAAGATTTCGCGGTAAAGGGTTTCATCCTTCTGCGACAGCACCCGGGGTAGCGCGGCCGTGCTCTGGTGTCCCGTTGCCGTCGATCCCGGGGGCACCGGCGGAATTTCCGGCTCCGGCGCGGCGCGGCCGGCTCCGGTCGCCAGGATCAGGACCAGCGCGACCACGACCGGTGTGGCCGCGAGCGATGTCCACCCGCTCGCCCAACGGCGAATGAAACGGCGAAAAAGCAAGACTGCCCCCCTTCGTGCAGGCCGAAGTTAACCAAATGCCGGGATCGGGGACAACCGGCCTTGTTGCGGCCGGACCCGACGGCTCCAGCATCGACCGCGGGCGTGAAGATCGCGTAAACGATTAATCGGGCGGGTTTTATCTGTCCGGGGTCAGCCGTCCAGAGTGGGATCGGTGCCGCTGTCGAGAGCCGCCCGCAGCGCCAGCAGATCGCGCCAGGCGAGACGTTTCTGGGCCGGTTGGCGCAACAGATAGGCCGGATGCAGGCTGGCCAGGGCCGGGATCGGACGTGCCAGTCCGGCATGCTGGTAGCGGGTCCAGCGCCCGCGCAGGCGGAGAATCCCCTCGCTGCGTCCGAGCAGGGTCTTGGCCGCACTGCCGCCCAGCAACAGCAGGTAATCGGGGTCGACCAGCTCGATGTGGCGTTCGACGAAGGGCAGACAGGCGGCGATCTCGGCTCCCGTGGGGGTGCGGTTGCCGGGTGGGCGCCAGAACAGCACGTTGCTGATGTAGACGCTGCTGCGGTCGAGCCCGATGCAGGCCAGCATGCGGTCGAGCAACTGGCCCGAGCGCCCGACGAAGGGCAGGCCGCGGCGATCCTCCTCGGCCCCCGGGCCTTCGCCGAGGATCATGATCCGGGCTTCCGGGTTGCCGTCGGTCTTTCAGAGCGGTGCCTCCGGGAATCCCTCTCCTATGCCGTCGAGAGGAGGT